>NZ_JRPQ01000067.1 GCF_000762405.1 Hoylesella timonensis S9-PR14
AATGCTGAATTTTCTTTACAAAGTGCCTCTCATAACTCGCGTGAAAACAACCAACGCCAAAGTGGGTCGCAAATACGCGAATTTTGAGCGATGTTTGTAAGTTGCTGTTATTTATGGCATTACGTTTATGTCGCCTCTTTTCTTTCCGATTTTTACCACTTTTAGGCGATTAAAGCATTAAGATAAGCTCACTATTTGCATGCTTTAATGCTGCTACTGTATGTGAATAACGCCGCTAAAGAGTGTTTCCAAGACCGTTAAGTCAATATTTTAGCTTCAAGAGACGTTTATTTTGCTCAAATCATCCCATTTTCACTTGTCGTTTGCCTATTGATTTTTTCTATTTTGAAGATTTTGAATGGTCGTTTTTTGGTAAAATAAGAGGACAAAAACAACGAAATAGATTTATCAAAAATGGTAAAAATTATCCAAATAGAGAATAGAGAATTTTGCGGATAGGCAGTGCTTATTTCTTTGTACACCCTAAAGCCAACACACTTATTTTGACCCTTCCGTCCCTTTGCAAAGTTTCGGCACAAGAACAGACGGTAGCACCTGTAGTTACAATGTCATCGATGAGCAGGACATGTTTCTCTACGATCAGGTTGCTATTGATGAGTTCAAAAGCATTTTCTACATTCTCTACTCGTTCCAAACGATTCTTATGAGTCTGACTACCATAGAACTGAATGCGCCGAACCACATTCTTTAAGATAGGGATGCCAGTCACTTCGCTCACCCCTCGAGCTATCTCCTCGCTCTGATTGTACCCGCGCTTTCTTCTTCTGGAGCGAGTTAAGGGAATTGGCACGATGAAATCGATGTTTTCGAAGAATCCAGCCGCTCCAAACTCCACAGCGGCCATACGTCCTAATTCTTCACCTACCTCGGGATGATAGTCATATTTCAGTGCGTAAATCACATGACTCACCTCCGACTGTGCATAATAATAAAACAAGGCTGCAGCGCGCTCAATGGGAATACGTCCCCAAAACAATTTCGCCATTTCGTTTTCGTAGGGGTTGAGTTCAAAATGTGTGCGTGGCAAATGTCGATTGCAGGAGGCACACATCACTTGCTCCGAGACAGCTAACCTTCTTCCACAGACATAACACGAGCGTGGAGCTAAGATATCTAACAGTCGACTAAAAAAGCTAATCATCCGTCGGTATCTCCATGTCATCAATGCACTTGCGTATCACAGGCAGCTCGAACCCCCTACCCAAAGCGTACTTCATGAGTTTCATGGCGCACTCATAATCGTTGCGCCCTGTAATGGTTTTCCACTTTTTCGACAGCAACGGCTTCAATACCTCGATATACCGCTCATCGGAAATCTCATCCAAAACTTTGCCATAAATATCTTTTGAGACTCCCTTTTGATACAAACCTTGCTCTATCTTCCGCCTTCCCCACTTGTCGTAAGTTAGTTTGTCGTGTGCGTAAGCATGTGCAAAACGTTCGTCGTCAATGTATTTACCCGAGACCAAACGTTCAAGTATTCTTTCTTGCGCATCTTCGGCAATGTCCCACCTCATCATTTTTTGTCGCATCTCGCCACTTGAATGCTCCGCTTTGGCACACCAATTAGACAATTTCTGCCAAGCCTCCTGTTCTGTCACCTGCTTCTTTTCTTTTAACATATCTATTCCTTGTAATCCATTTGCTATCTGTCTGGCACTGTTGCACAAACCATTCTTTCTTTCCCGAAGGCGTCTTTTCGAATCATAATATCGATGAATCCTTTGTTTTTAAGCATTTCCACCACAGCTTTTCGATAGAGAGGATTGATCTCAAAATACAATTTCCCATGTGGTTTCAAAGCCGTCTTGGCATAATGCGCAATGGCGTCATAGAAAAGCAGAGGATGATTTTCTGGCACAAAGAGTGCTTCTTTCGGTTCATACGAAAGCACATTCGGCTCCATTTCTTCCGCCTCCGTAGGACATATATAAGGAGGGTTAGAGACTATTATATCCCATTTCATCGAATCTTTTGGTGCATTCAGTGCATCTTGGCATACGATTGAAACCGTAGCTCCTAAGTCTCTTGCATTCTGACTTGCCACCTGAATAGCAGTCGTGGAAACATCCCAGGCTGCAACCTGTGCATGCTGTATCTCCAAACTCAGCGTAATGGCAATGCACCCCGAGCCTGTTCCTATGTCTAAGATGGTAGGATTTTTCAGTTTCGAGTCTTGTATGGTATCAACAATCCACCTGCACAATTCCGCCGTTTCATCGCGAGGAATCAATACTCCGGGAGCTACATGGAAGGTGCGCCCACCAAATTCTTTCACTCCAAGAATATATTGCACAGGCTCAAAGCGTTGCAGACGCAAGATGATTTCTTGCAGCGATTGGCGTTCGTCTGTTGATAATTCACTAACTTTGCCACAAATAATATCGGTCAGTGACATGCCATAACGCACCTCAAGTACTGTTCTTATCAAAGCCTTTGCTTCGGTTTCATCGTAAAAGGGCGTGAGTTGCGACCACAACTGCTGATAACTTTTCATGACAACAAAAATAATAAAAATATGAATATCAACCAAGATGCCATTGACAAAATGTACATGCGCCGCTGCCTTCAGCTGGCGAAACAGGGACGAGCATTGGCAAAACCCAACCCTATGGTGGGGGCTGTGCTCGTATGTGGCAACAGAATCATTGGCGAGGGCTATCATATCAAATATGGTGAAGCTCATGCCGAGGTCAATGCCTTTGCTGCTGTTCGGCAACAAGACGAGCAGCTGTTGCCCGAAAGTACGTTATATGTGAGCTTAGAGCCTTGCTGTCATTATGGTAAAACGCCTCCTTGCGCTGACCTCATCATCGAGAAACGAGTAAAGAGAGTAGTTTGCGGATGTATAGACGTATTTGCAAAAGTGCAAGGCAGAGGTATCGACAAACTACGAAAGGCGGGTATTCAGGTGACGGTCGGTGTGTTAGAAGAAGAGTGCAAGCTGCTAAATCGTCAATTCAATGTGTTCAACACCCTTCACCGACCGTATATCTTATTGAAATGGGCACAAACAGCCAACGGCTTTATCGATGACAATGGGCGTGCCATTGCACTGTCATCGCCATTCACAAAGATGCTCGTACACAAGTTACGCAGCGAATACGATGCCATTTTGGTGGGGCGTGTAACCGATGAACGCGAACATCCACAGCTCAATGTGCGTGAATGGAGCGGTCCATCACCCTTGCGCCTTGTCTTACATCACGGCATCTCCTTACCCGAGTTGTTGGACGATTTATATCAACGCAACCTACAATCATTGATGGTGGAAGGTGGTGCCACCACATTGCAGAGTTTCATCAACGCAAATCTATGGGACGAAATTCGCATCGAGACAGCACCTATCACCGTAGCACAAGGCACCCCAGCTCCCCGTGTACCACAAGATTCAACCCTTATTCATCAGTGCGTCTATGGTGAAAATATCATAGACACTTTCTATCGAACGACTGAAAACGAATGAACTTGATGATAAAAAGGCTGAGCGAAAACCGCCCAGCCTTTTTATCATAGATATTTGATGCGAACCAATTATCGCTTCATCGCTTTAATTGATTTGTACAATTGATTGTTTTTCATCACTTGGATGAAATACACGCCCTTAGCACCATTGATGCGGATATTAGCCACTTGTCCTGCGCCAGCATCGAAGACATTTTGTTGCAACAACATGCCTCCTGCATTGAGGATGTTGATCTTATAAGTTCCACCTTGTGCGAATCGGAGATTAACACTTTCAGCAAACGGATTTGGATAAACAGCCAGCTCAACCTCCGTGTTGACGTTGTCGATACCTGTCGACTCAGCAATTTCAACAGTCTTGGCAGAGGTTGCAGATGTTTCGCCCCAACGGTTCATGAGTTTGATCACAGCGCTGTAACTACCTGCATTCGCATAAGTAACAGTTGCTGTCTTACCTTCTTCACCTACCACAGTAGCTTGATCGAGAGTCCACACTGGGGTGGTTTTTACATCCAAGCTACCTACAATGCCAGGATAGCCCAAAGCATCGTTCATGGATGATTGCTTCTTATAAGAAGCATTGCTGGTGTTCTCGCCACCGCTGCCATCCATTACCACCACTTGTCCATCCTTGCCTGTAGCTTTGCCCCAGTTGGGGAATACGCTGTCTTCTGTTCTTTCTTCAAAGGTATAATAGCCTTGTAAGTGGTCAGGTACAGCATCCTTTTGATAGCCATTCATTGCTTGAGCGATTTCATCTTCTGTCAAAACCTTGTCCCAAACCTGTACATCGTCAATCCAGCCGTTGAAGCCTGACTTATACACACCACCGCCACCGATAAAGATATTGGCTGTTACCGAGGTGTTGATGCGGCTATCGTTACGTGTTTCACGACGAAGACTTGGAGAGAAATCTGTCTCTGCAACTTTCTTTCCGTTGAAATACATCACCTGATGTCCGCTCTCATTTTGCGTCACGGCAATGTGATTCCAAATACGCGGTGTGATGCTGTAGCCTGTAGACATCATTTGTTCATTAGGATTGTCGTGAGCCTCCCAACCCATGACGTTGAATGACACCTCATTGGCAGGATGCTTAGTGTTGCCTTTCCATTCAGGACGGATTTGTACCCAAAGGTCACCCCAGTTATTGTGCGGCCACTTGTCGGCTACCGTGTTCTTGTTAATCAAGTTTGTACCCTGCTTGTCGTGAGCAAACTTGTCTACCTTGAACCACAAGGCATAGGTATAAGTCTTGCCTTGTTGTATCTCACCGGGAATCATGAACATCTGTGGATCTCTTATCTCAATAGCGCGCGACACTTTACCCTCACCGTCTTTTGATGTATATGTCCACTTCACTTGTTCGTTGGTCTTTGCATTCTCCTTATCGGCAGTAACCGCTGTAACCTGTGGAACAGCACCTGTCTCCTCGGGAGTTATTTGCACAAAGCCACGAGTTACTTTTTCTTGTCCCTTGCCGTCTTTCACATGCAAATCGTAAAGTCCAATGGTAGGAACTGTTGTTTGAATCATCGTTGCGTTGGTGACGGACGCCATGGTCTTTCCTGTTCTCGGGTCAACAATCTTGATTTCTGCCAATGGATCAGCCAACTCGTCCAAAAGTTTGATAGTAAACTGTTCATTCGGTTTAACAACAGGCTTGTCAATAACCATGGTAGAGAGAGGATTATTATAAGGAACATCCAACCATTCGCTCCATGAGATGTCCGATTTCATCCTTCCATCAGGTGCCACTGCACGAACACCCAATCGCGCCTTGCGATTCTTTTCACGACTCACCAAAGGAGCATCGATTACATAACCTGCCCATGAGGTGGTTGCCGTCAGCACCATTTGCGACTGTCCCTCTTCTTGGAAGAGAATTTCATAATACCAAGTATCTACATCATCGTTATAGTATTTGGTATCACCCGTTTCTTCCTTGCTGGCATACCGCACCTTGAAATCTAATGCATTATAGCGACCACGTAACAATTGTGTCTCCTTGATTTTTGGCTTCAGTGTATTGAACGTTTGTGCAGGATTGCGCACAGCCATTTCACCCACGTACATATTGTAGTCATCAGGAGTATTTTCAACAGCGATACCCAACATGGCAATCTCCGATTCGGCAGGAATCTGAAGTTCTTCCATGGTTGCAGTGAATGTGTTCCATTCGCCAGCCTTAGTGGCTGCTGGTATGTCTATTTCCTTGTACTCATTGGTTTTACCCTTGAGCGCCACAAACAGTTTCGCATGTGTATTCTTCTTGTCCTCACCTGTCAACTTATAAGTAATAGAAAATTCGTAAGTGGGTTGTACCTTTAGGAGTGTCTTGAACAACTTCACGCGCGAGAAGTTAGTATTGCCATGAAGAGATAGACACGAACCACCGAAATAAGCCTCATCAAAGGTTAAGTCGGCTTTTATCAATCCTGAAAGGTTGGCGTTTGTTGCCTGATCGTTACGGTCAGTAATCCACCAACGCCATGTTGGCATCAAGTCTTGTGTATTGAGATTATACCATTTGTGGTCAAATGTCACCTCGCCCTCATTGCGGAACTTCAAACCGTTGCCGAGGTTAAACCGCGAAACGAACGGAACTGTCTGAATGGTAGATTTGGCAGATACCAATTCTGCGATTCCATGGAAGTTCTTGAGACTTGCATTAGACAGGTTACAACCGTTGTTGATACTTGGACGAACCACAGGATTGCGGTTACCACCACTAAATATCAACTCTTGCTTTTGCAGGTATGCATTCTGAATAGCAATGTCCGAGGTACCATTATCGGTGGCACTCTGATGAATGAGGCTTTGTGCATGTGCACCCCAGAAGCCCACAGAGATTTTCTTATTCTTTAAGATTTCCCAACTTTGACTATAACCTCGTGTGGTAAGTCCGCGCCCTTGAATATCGAAGCCAGCATACAAGTCATAACTGCTACGTCCCATCTGTTTGGCTTTGTATTCCGAGTCGGTCAGGTCTTGGGAGTCCCAGTTATAATTAAAGAAGAGCATGTCCGTGGTAACATTCTGACTATCGCCAAACATACGCTGGTTGTGTGATCCTAGCCCATTATCAAACGTAATCTGTCCATTGTCATTAGTACCGTCGTACCAATATACTTGAAAGTCCCAGCCTAATTCTTTTCCTTTTTGATGACACGCTCTAAAGAAGTCCTGTATTTGAACCATGGACTGTTGGTCTGAATAAAACTCTGAGTTGACGCCAATGCCATTGATGCCATAGTATTTGAGCAACTTCACCAATCGCTCCGCATTCTTAAATGTACCGTCATTATTTTTCTCGGTGACTTTCTGCATCAGTTTAGATTCGTCCCCAAATCCATACCATGGTGTGGTATAAACAGATTGCGACCAACCTATAGACCATAGGCATCCTACCTTGACACCATTCTTAGCAGCCACATCCGAGATGCCTGCCGTAGAGCGAAACCATGGCGATGTCCAGTTGCCATGAATGTCAACATACGACCACAAACTAAAGTTATCGCCCTCGAAACAATATCTTGGCAACGACTTCCAAGTTACCGTAGGGTCGTCCAACGGAACCCATAAACACATTTTTCGATTGGAGTCTACACCGTCTACTGCCAAATAATCACCGTCCTTGATTCGCTCTTTCGGCTTGACACGAGAGATAAAAAACTCATCGTCCATGCGAGAAACGCCGTCTGGCTGTTGTCCTGCATTCCACCGATCCAAGTAGTTAATCAGGTTTTCAAACTTTGCATCTTTAATGTCCAAAGGATGTTCAGGCGTCCGTTGGGCATAAAGGGCTGTGCTTGCCACAGATATTGCAGCAGCTAATAAAATTTTCTTCATTTTGGTTTTGATATTTAGATTAACAAAAAACCGTTAGGTAATTGGAACTCTCAACATTGTTGTTGCTCATCGCATTCAAGTTCTACCAACTACCTAACGGTTATTTTTCATGTGGTCAAAGTTTTATGTGAATTATTTAATCACTAACTTTTCCGTTCTAATGACATTCTTGTTTTGCATCTTTACAAGGTAAACACCATCTTGAAGCTCGTTTCGGCTAAGTGATGTTGGGTTTGTAAGATATTGTACCATCTTTCCGTCAACGGTGTAAATCCAAGCCTTCTCCACATTGGTAAAGAGAATGTCATTGCCATTTACTGTCACATTAGAAACACCACCAGCAAACACGGTATTGTCTACGCCATCAGTTCCTGATAAACCCTCGGGCTGGTCAGCAATACCTTGATCATGTTGTGTATCCACATATTGACGCTGTCCGTTCTTCTCACCTTGTATCTCCACATCAAAGTCGATAGTAAATCCTTTTGCAGTCAAGCCAGTTGGCAAGAAAGTTCCGCCAAACCAAGCATCTGCAAACACAATACGCAAACGACTTGTACCTACGTGAGCATCTTGAGGTACTGTAAACTTAAATGTATAGCCGTTCGGATCTTGTATCTCAGGAGTTGCCGCACGTATCTTTCCGGCAAAGAAAATCTGCTCACCCATAGGGTCGTCTTTTGGAGCCTTAGGATAGTTAAATGTACCACTTCCGTCTAAGTCTAACCAACCACCTGCAAAGCACCACTTCAAACCGTCTTTTTCATTGGGAGCCTTAAAGGTCATCGTAATCTGTTGTCCTTGCTTGACAACCAACTTGTGGTCGCGAGCATTTGCATACTGTGAGCTATCGCGTGGCGATTCCGTAGCTGTATAATTCAAGTCTTTTACAGCACCTGTAGTTGTAACGCTTGTCAAAAATCTTTGTTCTACAGCTGTCTTGAATCCATCGGCATTCGGATTAATCTTACTAATTCCATAAGTATCTGTTCCACCAACCGTTTCTTCTGGCAATTGAGAAGCGTCGGCACGCGTAATCTCTACCCATTCGATAGGAGAATAAGTCTTCAAGTCTGTTGATACAGAGCGTACACCGATAAATGGTTTTTCATTAGCATCGGCAAATACGATGTTTGGAACGTAGGTACCCCACTGAGTGGTACGACCTACCTCTGAAATGCGACCGTCTTTACCATTCTTATACATAATCTCGAAGTGGTCGATGTTAGCCTCGCAGTTGTAAATCATGCCATAGTCTGCACGTACACCTGTAGAATGGTCTACATCCCAATACAGTTTTGCAGAAAGGCTCTTCTGTGATTCTTCTTTCACTTCTACCATGAGATTCTTTACATTAGCAGGTGTAGCCTTCACGTCGTCATTGAGTTCGAGCTTACCTACCAACACATTATACTTGTCTGTTACGTTCTTGGCACGCAAACCAATGTGAGTAATTCGGTCGCCCATGTTAACAGGCAGGCTCACCTTTTTCTCTTGCCATGTCTTGTCGTCAGTAGCACCTACTGCTACCTCTTTCCATTGATTGTTTACCTTTACAATCAAATACAAGTTAGATTCGCCAGCTTGTTTTGTCTTCAAAGCAACTTTGGCAATAGGATTAGCCGCACTCACGTTAAGGTCGGTTCTAAACAGAACTACATCAACACCCTGTGCTGCGGACTGTCCTTTCAACAGTAAGCATGAGCCACCGTTATACGAGTCGATATGTGTAAATTCTGGCTGCAAAGCATTTGAAACAGTTTCTGTTCCTTCGCCATAAACCAACCAGCGATAAGTAGGCACTACATCTTGGTTCGCCATGTTGTACCATGTACCAGCCGTTTTCTTACCTTTATAGTTGTAACGCTCTCCATTACCTAAGTTGAAGTGTGTCAAGAAAGGAAGATTGCCCTGTATTGCAGAACGCTCTGGAATGAACGAAGCCAAACCATGGAACCTTATCAACGCGTCCTCTCCTTCCCACGCATGTCCGGCATTTGTTATTTCGGGACGATTCGATGGATTTCTGTTACCGCCAGAGAAACCACGCTCCAACAAACGTTGGTAGTTGTACTGTGCATTCAGCGCATCCGAACCAGAGTTGTAACTCCAGAAACGGCTATCGCCATGCTCTCCCCAAAGGCAGATACCAATTTTCTTCACGGTTTCGTTTGGTATGTATTTGTAGCCACCCGTGTAAAAATCGTATTCTGGTTTTCCTACCAACCCTTGCCAAGTGCGATTCATACTAACAATCCAAGCACCTCCATAAAGTCCTTCTGCGGTTCCCATCGCCTGCTCTGCAACCTTTACAGAGCTTTCATAATTACTGGTTGCGAAATCACCTCCAGAGTAGTTGAGGAACAAGTCGAAAGTCTTGCCATTGGCTTTTGTTCCGTATAAATAATCAACTGCATAATCTGACAGGCTGGAGCCTTGTGTATAAAGAGCAGCATGGAAGTTTTTGAAGCCCATCTTTTCTGCTTCCTTGTACAAAGCTTTATGGAAACCTGTTACATCAGAATTAGAGTAAGAGTTATCCTCCCAGTTGTAGTTGATACCGTCGAACCCGAAGTACAGCAGACAGTTGAGCATGGGTTTAACATACTTGTAGGTGCCATCCGAGTTTTTTGTTTGGATAAAGCTTACATAAGCTCCATCACCTGAACCTGCTGTCCAGCTTTCAAAAAACTTGATACCACTCATAATGTCGGTACCATTCTTATGTGCCGCATCTGTCCATGCTCCCGGAGCTTGGAACAAACCATGGTTCCAGGAACCAAACAGGTTGGTGTAGTTCCACATAGAGAACACATCATTGGCAAAGTTGGACGATGGATAGCCACCGATACCCTTACCCGAACCGCTCGGAATGTTCATAAACAGGTTACGTTTCTCGTAGGTGTCTTTCACCAAACGGTCTTTACGATCCAAGATGGCACGCTGCTTGACGTGCGAACGCACAAAAGCAATGTCAGAAGCTTGAATACCTGCAGCTGCAAATTCTTCCTTAGTAGGATAGTTGCGTCCTTTCTGTAAAGCCTTGTCAAATAAGTTCAACAGGGTAACCTCATTAAATCCAGCGAAATCATAAATCGTGGATGTTGCCGTTGGCGACATGCCAGACTGCGCATTTGCAGGTCCAGCCAAACAAGCCAAAAGCATCAGGGGTAAAAATCTTTTCTTCATAGATTTGGTTGTTTTATTGATTAAGTTATAAATATTAAATTACTGATGAGGGGAACCGTCTGATCCTTTTCAGCGAACAGACGGTAGTTCCCTATCACCATATTAGTAATAAGTTAAAAGTTTCCTTTACCTTTCACATCCCACCATACACGCGTAGCTTGTTGGTCGGGACCGCCCAAGGCTTTCAATCCAGTAGCCTGAATGTCTTTCAACGAAGCATCATCGCTATTGGGGAAGAGAATGCGTCGAACCAAATTGCCAGGTTTCAAACTGCCGTCTCCTTCCTCAACGTTAAGAACGGGGAACATCTTGGGGTAACCAGTGCGTCGCATTTCGCCCCATGCTTCCATGCTGTTAGGGAAGAGTGCAATGTATTTCTGCGTAATGATTTTCTCCAACTTCGTTTCCTTGTCATCGGCTTCATTCCATTTGACGCCAATCTTCGTCACGCCTTCCATATCTGGTGATGAACCTGTTGGGTCTTTATACGTATAAGCAACAGGCTTCTCCACACTTCCATATTGCGAAAGTACTGGTTTAAAGGAATTATAAAGTTCAGATCCTGGTTCGAAGATGGAAGAATTTTCAATAGCTCTGGTATAGAACAGCTCGGCTTTACCACCCATGTCCCATCCTCGTAAGGCACCTTCTGCACGCAGGAAGTCAATTTCTGCCCACTTAAAGAGGTACAAAGGTGCTTTCTCTATCAGCATCTTGTTGATTCGGCTGAACCCAATAAACTGGTTAGAACCGTAGGACTGTCCTTTCCCCGTGTGTATGCCAGAACGGATACCTACTTGATCTGTTTCGGCTGGCAGGGTGACTCCTTGGCCATTGCTCAGGTTTCCACTGTTCCGCATGCAAAGGGAGAAACGGTAGGGGTGTGTCAAACTTTTCAGCAGACTAATGAACGAAGCACTAAAACGCATATCACTCCAGCTTTCAGAAATTTCTACTAAAGGATGTACGCCTCCATACTGCGAGGGGAAAAGTGCTACTTCATACTTCAAATCATCAATCACTCCACTCTTCACAGCCTCCTCTGCCCACTTTTGTGCCAACTGAGGTTCTGCCTTGACCATGTGCATCGCCATGCGCAACTTCAGCGAATTGGCAAAGCGAACCCATGTTTCCATGTTTTTAACACCATTTGTTTTGTCTTGCGTTATCTCACTAAACTTGTTGACAATGTCCTTCACCTTGGCTTGATACCACGCAGGTTTGCTGTCAAAATAGCGTAGACAATTAACAATGGTATCAATATTGGCTTCGGCACCTGTGTAGATAGTCTTCATGTCATCGTACTTGAAAGGTGGGTCTACCTTGTTCGCCTTGAAGTCATTGTAAGGAATGGTTCCATACATGTCTACATTCTCAATCGCTGCATAGTTGTACAACAACAAGGCTATCGCCTTCACTTCAGGAATGGAATCGGAAGATTTATGATTCAGCAGCGGTGTCAAACTGGTACGTGCTCCCATAAACTGACCGTTAGGTCCAGCGATCCAATCCTGACTGGCATGATAGGAAGATATCAACTCACTCGCAAAAGCGAAGTCGGAATGTGGGACAACACCATATTGTGCGTACACATCGGGCAACGTATAATAGCGCTGGTAAGCATGGGAAACGGGATATTGTCCTTCCTTCCCACCTCGCATACAGTACTGAGCTGCCTTCAACATGCCAAAATATTTATCCAAACTCTTGGCTGCTGCATCTACTTGCTCCTCTGTGTACAACGCTTTATAGTTGATGAGATTTACAGAGTCTGCCTCACCCACGATGTCTCCCTCATCAATAGTGATGTCGTTTGGTCGAAAATCATCGGTCGGCTCATCAAAATCCAAGCACGACTGCAGGGTCATGAACCCTGTAGTAAGTGCTGCTACTGCAATATATTGTATTCTTTTCATTGTTTGAACGATTGTTTAGAATGTTAGTTTCATTGATAATCCATACGAGCGTGAAGAAGGCATGTTGAACATCTCGAACGCACCTAATCCGTTGCCAGTTGACAAAGATACATCAGGATCAACGGGTGAATTCTTGTACAAGAAGAATAAGTTGCGTGCAATGAACGACACATTGAGGCTGGCATTGCTCTTAAAGAGATTTTGGAACGTATAGCCCATAGACAACTCGCGTAAGCGGAAGTTAGTGGCATCATAGATATACTCCAATGGACTCTTCTTCACACCACCGATACTTGTGTAATAACTCTCAATGGGAACAAGTCGACCACTACCATCGGGCAGAGGCATTGCCAATTGTCCATTGGCCATCAAGTTGTGTTGCTCAGCATACAAGCGTGCATCTGCGGTACGCTGTGACAATCCTAAGTTGTCAAGGTACGACTCGGTGAGCGAAATCACCTTACCGCCAATTCGACCATTGATAAGGAAGAACAACTGGAAGTTCTTATAGCTAAGGGTGTTGCTCCAACCCATTTGCCACTTGGAGTTCATGTTACCGGCATATACCGTGTATTTTTTAGAAGCCTCAGACTCAAAGCTCAGTCTTCCGTCTTTCGTCGTAACGAGTGTTCCGTCGGCATTACGCTTGTAATCGGTTACATACATGTCACCAATCGATCCACCTTTCTTATATCTTACGCGCACCTCAGCCACATCCTGGAACACCAACTTCTCGGTGCCATCGGGGTTGTAGGTGGTTTCCATAATTTCGTTATCGTTGTACGACAGATTGTAAGAAGTCTTCCAACGCCAGTCTTTTCCAAAGCGGAAGTTATAACCAAGGGTTGTCTCCACACCCATGTTTCTAATCTTTCCAGAGTTCATCGGCTCAATTTTTCCAGAAGCATTGGCTCCCTCCATATATTGATCGGTAGAGAGGGCGTGATAGAACGTGAAGTCGAAGTCGAGACGACTGCCGAACCATGACGACTCAATTCCTGTCTCGAATGAGCGAGTTTTCTCGGGTTTAGGGTTCTTGAATGACGAGTATGGTGACGGTGGAACGGCTCCAGTGAACGTGTCACGTGATGATCTTGCTAATACTTTGTTAGGAATAGAGTTACCTACCTCTGAATAAGAAGCACGATATTTCAAGTAAGAAATCACCTCGGGCAGCTTTACTAAAGAGCTAACGATGGCATTGGCACCAAAGCCAAAGTAACCATAGCTCGCAGATGTGCCGCGATCTTTGAACTGTCTGAAGGCACGATACCAGTCCTGACGATAGGAAGCATCAAAGTACACCATGTCTTTCCAGCCGAGTTGGGCGGTGAACAGGGCAGCCTTGTCCCAGTTGGTGCTTACCGAAGCACGTGTTTCGCCTGCTGTGGCAGCATCGGTCTCAAAATAGTTCACGAGTTTAGAGAATCTAATTTTGTTGCCATCCTTCGGAGTTGCAGTGGTATAAGTATTTTGGTACTTTGTTCTGATTAAGTGAGCCACCCATCCTGCTGTTGCCGATACACTCCATGTATCTGCAAATGTCTTGTTGTAAGACAGCAAGTAGTCGGTATAAATTTCCGAAGTACGGTCCAAAGTCTTTGAATAGATACCATAAGGCTCAATACCTCCGGGGGTAAAGGTGGTAGCGTATCGTTTTCCGTCGTTGTCGTACTTGGTGTGGTCAATGCTAAGACGTGCTTGGAAATCCAACCCGTCATAAATGTCAATCTTACCACTCACCGTTCCAAACACACGGTCGGTGCGCTGCTTGGTACTATTCATACGGGTAAGCCAGTAAGGGTTGTTCTGGCTCTTCTCCAAGTATGCCCAGTCTTGCATCGGACCATTGAATGTCAAATCAGTAGTGGTAAGCTCGTAAATACTACCATTTTGCTGTACGTATGCAGGAACATTCTTCGCCATCCACGTACCATTTTCACGATAGTAATGGTTGCGATAGTAGTCCATGTCCAAGTTGCGTGGTGCTGTGTACATGTGGTACACAGGGTTCATCACTGTACCTCCACCAGGACGGTTGTTGGTAATGGTCTGGATATAGTTGATAGCGGTATTGATGTGTAGTCGTTTGAGGAAGTTGTACGACTGTCGGAAATTCACCGTATTACGGTTGTATGAGTTGCTAACCAGCATACCGTTGGCGTGCGAGTTAGAGAAAGAGAAGTAACTCTGTATCTTCTCTGTACCTCCAGAAAACGACACCGAGTTGTTGATCGTGGTACCCGTGCGATAGAAGTCGTCCAAATCGTTCTTGGCAGCATTACGCAAATGAACGGTATTTAGAAAACCTGATTCGAATGGTGCAGAAGAGTCAAAGGACGATTGCAAAGTTAACTGGTCTGCAGGGCGGTTAGCCACCTTGTCTCCCCAGCTACCAATATCAAGACCACCAGCTGATTTGATGCGTGCACCATAGACGTTTTGTATCTCTGGTGTGAGCAGCGGCGTGTCGAAAGTAATGTTAGAAGTAACACTTACAGATAGCTTTCCTTGCTTTCCTTTCTTCGTCGTAATCATCACCACACCGTTAGCGGCAGCCGAACCGTAGAGAGCGGCAGCATTGGCACCCTTCAGTACGTTCATCGACTCAATATCGTCAGGGTTGATCATCGACAAGGGGTCAGCACCTTCAGAAACACCTGCGTACTCAATGTTCGAACCATTGATTTGCCCACGCGTACCGTTGCTCATTGGAACTCCGTCCAATACAATAAGTGGAGAGCTGTTTCCCAACACCGACTTGTTACCGCGGAGGATAATCTTGGACGCACCACCGGCACCACCGGCACTTGGCGTGATAACGACGCCCGACACTTTACCCTCCAAAGAGTTCACTGCATTGGGGTCTTGTACACGCATCAAATCTTCTGCCTTTACCTGTTGTGTGGCATAGGTCAGCGATTTCTCCTTACGCTGAATACCCATGGCGGTCACCACCACCTCGTTGAGCATGCTGCTCTCTTCCTTCAACGTTACATTAATCCTGTTGTTATGTGCGACAATACTTTGAGGTGTATAACCGATGTAAGAAAATTCCAGTGTTGGAGCTGTTTCCTTAGTCACCAATGAATACTTGCCATCGATGTCTGTCACGACACCTGTCTGTGCGTTCTTTATACGAACCGTCACCCCAATGAGAGGTTCTCCATGGGAATCAACAACAGTACCTTGAATTGTGCGTGACTGCCCGATTCTGTTTTGTGGCGTTGTTTTTGCTTTCTCTTGTGCTTTATTTCGATGATAAATGGTAATCATCTTATTCTCAATAGAGTAATCTAAAGAAGAATCGAGCACTCTGTCTAACACTTTTGCCACAGGTTCGTTATTAAATGTAGCGGTAATCTTTTTCTGACCATTTACCTCACTTACATTGTAAATGATAGACATCTTCGTTTGCCGTTCAACTTCCTTGAGGACAGTCTTCAGCGGCGTTTTGTTGAAAACCTTTGTGACGGTTTGAGCAGAGATGCCCAATGGACACAGAAGGAGTGCAACGAGAATTGAATAATACAAGTATTTCTCTCTCATGGTTTCTTACTGTTTTTTTTATTCTTTTAGTTAGAGTTAATTTATTTGGTTATTAATTTGATTAGGCAACGATGCAATGAAGATTAGAGGCTTTGAATAACGACATCTCTCCCCTTTTGAACCACCTTTATGGGGATGGTTTTTTCCAATCCTTGTAGAATACCATCCAAGTTTTCACCATTGTTTAATACAATGGCAAACTTTTCGTTTTTCAATTGAGGGCTTTGTATCTTGATGTTGACATTAAATCTCCGTGACAGTATTTTAGCCAAATCTGCCAACGTAATACTTTCAAATTCTGTGTTTCCCTGTACCCATGCATTCGACCTTACAGATGTTTTTGTTTTTTGCAACACTCCTGAAGATTTATCAAAGACGACTTTTTCTCCTGGTATCATCATGAGGTTATGTTTAGAGTTGCTTATCTCAACACTTCCCTCTAACAATGTGGTCGTCACATCTGGATCATCTGCGTAGGCTGTCACATTAAACTTGGTTCCATGCACTTTTACATCATACCACTTCGTGTTCACGGTGAACATGGCATGGTTGCAATGAGCAACCTCAAAATAGCCCTCGCCTGTGAGTTGTACTTCACGATTATTGGTGTCAAATGAAGCTGGATAACGCAATTGCGAGCCTGCATTCAGCCAGACATGCGAGCCGTCTGGCAACACCACTTCGGCTTTTCCACCGAGCGGGGCAATACATGTATAATAGGCATTGCTATTTTGATTGAGCCCCATTAATAAATAGGTACACAATGAAGCAACCAATACCAAAAGGACAGCAGCTGCAGCAAGTTTGTATCGCAGTGAGATGATAGTTCTCTTTGGCTTTAGAGTTTTGCACTTCTCTATTCCATCCCAAAACTGATGCCACTGCTTATCTGTTTCTAAAGAAGGGGTATGTTTGTCATTCCACTTTTGCTCCAACTCGTAAAACGCCTGTTGCTGTGCATCATTTCCGTCGAGAAGAGCGAATAGTTCCCTCTCCTCTTCGTTGGTGAGCGTACCTTCGAAAAAGCGAAAAGCCAAATTTGACAATTGATTGTTTATATTTTCCATATTTAATTCAAGGACTCTGTATATATAACACGCAAGAACAGTTTTACCCTAACAAAAATATGAATAAAGTTAAAATTCATTCATTGAAGACTGCTATTTTGACAACAAAAAGCACGAAAGGAACAAAATTGTTGCGACGAAACTTTATCTGAAAGAACGTAAACACGCTGAAGAAATAAGTAAAGAACCCCCTCACGAAGGTCAAGTTGGTGGAGAACTTTTGAGTTTTCAGCCAGTAGTATGGAAGGAAAATAAATGCTGAATTTTCTTTACAAAGAGCCTCTCATAACTCGCATATTTACAACCAACAGCAAAATTGGTTGCAAATACTCTGAAAATGAGCGAGGTTTGTAATTCATTGTTATTGAAGATATTACGCTTAGTCCGCATCTTTTTATTCCATTTTTCACCCTTTCTTGGCGACTAACCCATTGAGTTAAGCTCAGTATTTGCATGCTTTAATGTTGCTACTGTATGTGAATAACACCTCTAAAGCGTGTTTCCAAGCGCGTGAAGTCAATGTCCTAACTTAAAAAGACGTTTATTTTGCTCAAATCAGCGTATTTTTGCATACCGCTTGCCTATTCATTTTTTCTATTTTGAAGATTTTGAATGGTCGATTTTTGGTAAAATAATAGGACA
>NZ_JRPQ01000068.1 GCF_000762405.1 Hoylesella timonensis S9-PR14
AAACAGGAAAGAAAAGTGTTGTCTTAAACGTAACGTCTTCAATGTCAACAAATTACAAACCTTGCTCATTTCTCGCGTATTTGCGACCAACTTTGATGTTGGTGATTTACACGCGAGTTATGAGAGACACTTTGTAAAGAAAATTCAGTATTTATGATCCGTCCATGCAGCGAACCAACAATTTGACAGATGCTGCTTTTTTAGTGCTTTTCGTAGTATGAAAATCTTTCTTTAGGGAATGAGCCGTGTATGTTCATGAACCATGTGGGCAGGCAAATAGCTTCTTGCTATCTGCAACAATGTGCGATAAATCTTGGCTATATACTTTGATATACATCAAGAAAAGCAAGTTGTTTTTGACAAAACACCCTTAGGTGCTTGCAATATAAGGAGATAACCTCTATCTTTGCATCGTGTTTTTCATGGTATTAGATTTAAGGTTAACAAAGATTGGACTACAGCGGTAGTCCTTTTTTTATTTATCTATATCGGTTCGTATCCAAGATTTTGTTCAGATAGGAAGGCTCAACAGTATATTGAGGAAAAGAGTGATATAAATTGACTTGTTGTCTTTCCTTCGTCTTATGATAGATGATTTGCTTTTATCCATAAGCAATATTAGGTGTACTCTTCAAAGTTTTGTCCCATTTTTCTATTTTGAGGGAACAAGACTATCCTAACTTTTCGCATTCAAGTAAAAAAATTATCTAAAAACTTGTGTATTCATAAAAATCAATTAAATTTGCAAAACTTAAATAATTGTTGCTACCTAAAATAAGAAAAGGTGGCAGCAGAGAAACACAGAATGAAGCGTGAACACCATGAGTTCTCGTTAGTTAACCTGACAACCTTTAAATTTTAACATTATGAATAACAAGCAGGAAAGCGAAATGACTTTCGTTGAGAAGTTACAAAACGCACCGAATCGAATCAAACAGATTGTCTGTACTCGTAAATTTTGGGTGGAATTAGTCGTTATGACGGTGGGAATGTTTGTGGCAGCCATGGGAGTGTACTTTTTTTTGATACCCAGTAAACTCATTATAGGCTCTATTACTGGCTTGTCCTTGGTGCTCGCTAAATTACTTCCTTTTGTGTCTGTGGGAACGATGATATTTGTTATTAATGCGATACTGCTTGTGCTTTCGTTTTTGCTCATCGGCAATGAGTTTGTGCCAAGACCGTCTATACAGCGTTGATATTAGGTCCGATGATTGACTTTATCGGTTCCATCGTTCCTATCCATGAATCTCTCTTCACCACTTACGTTGCAGGACAAGCCATTGCCAATCCTTGGTTTGACCTTCTTTGTTTCGTTCTCATCCTGAGTGCTTCACAAAGTATCTTGTTCAGTATCAATGCTTCTACAGGTGGATTGGATATTCTTGCGAAGATTTTCAATAAGTACCTCCATGTTAAGCTTGGTACTGCCGTAATGTTAGCAGGTGGTGCAATCTGTTGTACGGCTTTTGCAATTAATCCTGTTAGTTTAGTAATCATTGGTTTAATTGGAACATGGCTCAATGGTTTGATACTTAATCATTTTATGTCGGATATCAATTCTAAGACTCGTGTGTATATCATCTCCAAAGATTACCAGAAGATTTTGGATTTTGTCCTTCATACCATTCGTCGTGGTGTGACCATGCACGAGGTGATAGGTGGCTACTCTAATGAAAAGCAAATACAGTTGGAAATCGTTTTGACAAAAGAAGAATTTTCTACTTTGATTGATTTCATGAGTAAGGAAAGACTCAAAACATTTATTACCTCTGATACCGTGAGTGAAGTATATGGTCTTTGGAATAAGAAAGGACTGCTACGTACGGGAAATTATTGATACTGTCACGCCTTTTCAGAAACGGAGCACGATAGTTGCACTGTAAACATGAAATCTAATTTGTACTTACTATGAAATTAAAGATATATCTGCTTTTGCTAACATTCTATGGCATGGCGCTCTATGCACAAGAGTCCCAGCATGTAAATCTGTCTGTTGAAGCACGAGCAGACTACCAACGTGAATCGATTGACGGTGTGAAAGTTAATGATAAAACAGGCTTTAAGGGAAACATTTTTAACCTTATTATCAATGGAAATCTCTCACCTAAGTTCTCTTTTAAGTATCGACAACGCCTGAATGGCATTAACAAAGATTATACATTTTTTGATGCTACCGACTGGCTCTTCCTTACTTATCACGCTAACCAAAATTGGACTCTCTCTGGTGGTAAGTGGGCTGTGCTATGTGGACCGTGGGAGTTCGACCCAGCTCCTATTGATTGTTTTCAACTCTTTGAATTCTGTTACAACTTTCCCTGCTACGAGTGGGGACTGTGGTTGGGCTATCAAACGACGAATAAAAAAGACCAATTCTTCTTGCAAATGGTGGAAAGCCCGTTCCGGAAAGTATATAAGCGAAATAGTGGCATATCTTCAGAGATGTATGCCTACAACCTGATATGGTATGGGAGTCATGGTATCTTGCACACCGATTGGTCTGTCAACTTGATGGAGTATGCGCCAGGGAAATTTATCAATTACCTTTCTTTTGGTAATCGTTTCGATGTGGCTGACAATCTGCAAATAGGAGTGGATTACATGAACCGTGCCACCAAGGGGCAGACGTTCCTTTTCAAGGATTGCTCCATGACCGCTCGTGTCGATTACCAACCTACACCACAGGTTAACCTCTGGGCTAAGGCGAGTTATGACGTGAATCATGCAGGCGTAGACACCAATCCCGAGACAGCAACTCCTTTGACCGCACCCAATCAAAAGACCGCAGAACAATCCAAACCTCGCGCAGATCTGGTGTTATATGAAGGAACCGAAATCACACGTGTAGGTGCAGGATTGGAGTACTATCCACTGAAAAACAAGAATGTGCGTCTACATGCCAACTATAGTTACTGCTTTGGTAAGAACACCAATCCTACTGGTTACCTGCAAGACAAACATTCCATTCTTGACCTTGGGGTTACTTGGCGAGTGAATGTGATTAAGTAACTGTCAATCTTTCACAAGAGAAATAAAGAAAATAGCTCTTTATACGTTAAAATCTTGGCATTTTGGAAGAAAAAGATTAATTTTGCAAACAGAATATGTGAGATAAATCAAAAACTGTAAATATACAGTTTGCAGAATAGGATAACGGTTTCTCTATTTATTTTGTTATAAAATTATCAAATCAATGCTAAAGAGATGTTTTCGTCATAAAGGTAAATCCTTATTCATAATAATATGTGCAGGTTTCATGTTTTCAGCCACTTCCATGGAAATGCGTGCAGCCTGTCAAATTTGGCCATTCTCCAAAAAGAAGAAAAAAACAGAGAAGCCCATCTCTGCCTACAAGCGTCTTACAGGTCGTGACTCGGTAGAGATGCACGGTGTGTTCAATGTTATCAAGAAAGGGGATACGATTTATTACGAAATTCCCACCAGGTTGATGGGACGTGAGTTCCTTGTAGTGAACCGTTTGCAAAGAGTTCCTTCCGAACTCAACGAGTCGGGAGTGAACAAGGGTATCAATTATGAAAATCAGACGGTGCGCTTTGAATGGGACAAACGACAGAAAAGACTCATTGTTCGACAACAACGCATCACGCCCGAAGTTCCTGCATCTGCGGCAATGGCTGGTTCGGTGAAGGATAATTACATTGATCCCATACTTGCTAACTTGAAGATAGAAGGCATGGCGAACGACTCTTCTACCGTGATTGTGAAGGTCAATGACTTGTACAACGGCAAGGAGAATTTCCTAAATGATGTGTTCAATAATATTAACTTAGGCACAAGTCCTATTGCAAACTTGTCACGAATTATTGATATCAAGGCGTTTAAGAACAATGTCACAGCCACCTCTGAGCTAACAACGACCGTTCATGAGGGGAATAGTAAGGTAAACGTGACGGTAGTGGTGAGTTCTTCGCTCTCTCTCTTGCCAAAATATCCCATGCAAGGTCGTGAGGAGGATGCCTGTGTGGGATATTTCACCACCTCAAACATCCAATACAACGACTATCAAAACAAGGTAGAACCCAAAAACTATATCACTCGTTGGCGTCTCGTTCCTTCGGATACAGCCGCCTATCTGCGTGGCGAATTGGTAGAACCCGTTCAACCCATCGTGTTTTATATCGACCAAGCCGTCCCCAAACACTTGCGCCCATATATTAAAAAAGGTATGACAGATTGGAATAAGGCATTTGAGCGGGCTGGTTTTAAGAATGCCATTCAGGTGTTCGATTATACCGATAGTTTGGCGCAAGTGGGCGATGATATGGGCTACTCGGTGTTGACTTATGCTGCATCTACCAAAGCCAATGCCATGGGACCATCGGTCATTGACCCTCGTACAGGCGAGATATTGGAAGCAGATATCGTTTGGTGGCATAACGTACAATCTCTCATCAGTGAGTGGATCAAGGTACAAACGGGGGCGCAGAACCCACAAGCGCGCCGTATGCAATTGCCCGAAGAGTTGATTGGCGATGCTGTACGCTTCGTAGCCTGTCATGAAGTGGGGCATTCTTTGGGCTTACGACACAACATGATCGCCTCAAATGCCTATCCCACCGATTCGCTTCGGTCTGTAAGTTTCACTCAACGAATGGGCGGCACCTCCTCGTCAATTATGGATTATGCGCGTTTCAATTATGTTGCCCAACCGGGTGACGGGGTGAAAGTGATGTCGCCTCATATCGGACCTTACGACCTCATGGCAATAGAGTGGGGCTATCGCTGGTATCCGCAAGGCACAGATGAACAGCAGAAGTTGAACGATTTTTTAGGAAAACATCGTGGACGTTTGTATAAATATAGTGAGGCGCAGCCGCAGCGTACTGCCATCGACCCACGTGCCTTGAGCGAAGATTTGGGCGACGACGCTGTAAAGTCGGCACGATATGGTATTGCCAACCTCAAACGCATTGTGCCGAACATCGTCAAGTGGACCACTACAGGCGAGCCAGGACAAGACTACGATGAGGCTTCCAACCTTTATTCGGCGGTTATCTATCAGTGGAGTTTGTACCTATATCATGTCATGGCAAATGTGGGAGGCATGTACTTGGAGAACCTTACGGTTGGCGACGGACAGACATCATTCCACTTTGTCGAGAAAGACAAGCAGCGCCAGGCATTGCAATTCTTGTTGGATGAGGTGCTGACTGAGCCAAAATGGCTATTCGACACACCGCTCTCGAAGTTGACTTACTTACAACGTAAGACCCCATTGGGTGTAGAAGAGCAGCAACCTTTCTATATGTTGAAGAATCAGCAGAATTACATTTTGTGGGATTTGCTCAATAACGACCGCTTAATGCGAATGTATGAAAACGAATATGAGAATGGCAAAAAAGCGTTCACACCTGTAGAATTTATGGATATGTTGCATCGACATATCTTTAAGACTACCTTGGCAGCAAAGTCGCCCAATCTCTTGGAGCGCAATTTACAAAAGAGTTTTATCGATGCACTCATTACTGCAGCAGCCGAAGGAAAGGGTGTGAAAATCAACAAGAATCTATATGAAAACACTTTCCTTGACCAACCCGACAAGCAATTGGGCTGTCAGGAGGAAACTTACTTGAGCAGTAAATCAAGAAACATACAAATGACGAATACGCAGGTAACACGTAACAGCGATGCGTTGAGTTTGAAACGAGGCGAGATGATTCGTGTCATGAAACTATTGAAGAGTAGGTTACACCGCTCAGACACTACTACTCGTCTTCACTATGAGGACGTGATATTACGCATACAAACAGCTTTGGGATTAACGAAATAAGAAGAATAACAATGAAAAAGAAAACGATATACATGCTCATCGCCTTGCTGGCGTGTGTCTTGCAGGTGCAGGCACAAGAGCGAGTGATTACTGGTGTGGTGCTTGATGGCGACCTCAAGGACGAACCGCTCATTGGTGCAACGGTGGGAAAGGGCGCAGGTAAGGTGTCAACGGGTACGGTAACCGACTACGAAGGAAAGTTTAAGCTGTCTGTTGGAAAGGACACAAAAGCTATATCCGTTAGCTATGTGGGTTATACAACGCAAACTATTAGTCTGAAGCCAGGCGTTAATCATTACAAAATCGTGCTGATGCCCGATGCACATTCTATCAACGAAGTAGTTGTAACAGGTTATCAGCGCATTGACAGACGCAAACTGACAGCCTCTGTAACGACAGTCGATATCTCAGATAAGGCTGTGGGAGCGGTGAAGAACATTGACCAAGCCTTGGCAGGACAGATAGCCGGACTGTCTACCGTAAACAGTTCGGGTGCTCCAGGCGCACCAGTGAAGATACGTATTCGTGGTACTGCTTCCATCAATGGCACGCAGGAACCGCTGTGGGTATTGGATGGTATTCCTTTGGAGGGTACGGACATTCCGTCTATGGAAAACCTCAACGACATCGATGACATGTATCAAACGTCCATTGCAGGCATCAATCCCTCAGACATTGAGAACATCACGGTGCTGAAAGATGCAGCCGCCACAGCCATTTATGGTGCTCGTGCTGCCAATGGAGTTATTGTCATCACCACTAAGAAAGGCAAGGAGGGCAGACCAGTTATTAACTTTTCTGCCAAATACACCTATAGTCCAAAGTTGAATATCGACCGTCTGAACCTATTGAATGCTGACGAAAAAGTGGATTTAGAGTTAGGCTTGTTAGCTTCAGACTACACCTATCGTGAGCATAAAGGTGAGGTGGCGAACATTTTGAAAACACTCAACGAGATTGAGACATATAAAAGAGAAGGCAGGAATGCGCTTTCAGCATTGGCACAAACGCAGATCAATGCACTTCGCAACATTCATACTGATTGGAATGACATACTTTTCCGCCATGCCATGAACCAAGAATACAATGCAAGTATTGCAGGAGGGAGCAACCGTTCTGGTTATTATACATCGGT
Source organism: Hoylesella timonensis S9-PR14 (assembly GCF_000762405.1). Taxonomy (GTDB): domain Bacteria; phylum Bacteroidota; class Bacteroidia; order Bacteroidales; family Bacteroidaceae; genus Prevotella; species Prevotella timonensis_A. The sequence continues at coordinate 6,927 of NZ_JRPQ01000068.1, forward strand.
GGGCTATTACGATGAGCAAGGCAATGTGAAAGGTGTTGACAACAAACGCTTTAACATGACATTGAAAGCCGATTACCGTATCAATAAAATGTTAAAGTTGGGTGCGTCCGTTTACGCCAACCAACGGAAGCAAAACAGCTATCTCACCGACACCAATGGATTTACTAACCCGGTGTATTACTCACGTTTGGCAAACCCATACTTCCTGCCTTTTGTGGAGGGTAAGTATCATTACGATGTCAATGTGCAGGGAAAGGAAGACTCGTCGCTCGACTTCAACATCTTTGAAGAGCGAGAAAACACTTCGCACAAGCGTACCGACCGATCGCTCATGGCTATCTTTGACGGTGAATTGCAATTCACACCCGACTTGAAACTCACCTCGCAATTTGGCTTGCAGTATGACAACTACTCATTAGAGAAGTACGCTGGCGAGAACAGTTTTGCGATGAGAAAGGAACACTTCAATGCTACTTATGCTTATAAAGACGGCAAACGCTCGTATCTTCCAGAAGGAGGAATGCACAAAACTACCTCCTATAATAGTTTGCAGTGGACGTGGAAGGCTCTTTTAGAGTATGCACACCGCTTTAATAAGGTTCACGATGTTGAGCTTTTGGCAGGTACAGAGGTACGCCACATCAATTCTTCTTCTGTTTATTCAGCAGCATACGGTTACGATGCCCGTACGCTTACCACGCATCCTGTGATATTTCCAAATGAAACAACGGCAGAGAGTCGTCCGCTCCATCGTGAGAATCAAGCCGTGAATGCTTATGTGTCGTGGTTTGCGACTGGTTCGTACACGCTGTTTTATCGTTACACTTTGGGAGGCAGTGTGCGCTTCGACGGCTCCGATGTGTTCGGTGTTGCCAAGAAATATCGTTATCTGCCACTATATTCAGTGAGTGGGTTGTGGCGCGTACACCAAGAGCGTTTCGCCAAAAAGGCTAAATGGCTTAGCAACTTGTCGCTGCGTGCATCCTACGGAATCCAAGGAAACATCGATAAAAACACCTCGCCTTATCTCATTGGCTTTTATGACAAAACGTCGATATTGCCTGGAAAGGGTGAACAAATGATAAAGGCAGAGACAGCTCCCAACCCTGATTTGCGTTGGGAAAAGACGAAAAACGTGAACTTTGGAGTAGACCTTGGTTTGTGGAACAACGCCATAACGCTGTCGGCAGACTATTACTATCGCCGCAGTAGCGACCTCATCGGGATGCGTATGTTGCCACAAGAAACAGGGTTCTCGGCTACTACTATCAACTGGGCAAGCATGGAGAATAGCGGTTGGGAGATAGCCTTGGGGTCAAGAAACATTTACACCAAGAATTTCAAGTGGACCACCAACCTGAACTTAGGCTTCAACACCAATAAGATTTTGAATGAGAGCGTGGCAGAAAACTCTACCTATCCCAGTCGTGAAGGCTATCCTGTGGGTGCCTTGTTTGCCTACAAGACAGCGGGTTTGGATAAGGATGGATATCCCTTGTTTGTCAACAAAGAGGGTAATAAAGTGACCGTTGCCGAACTGCTGAAACTGAATAATGCTGGTGCCAGCACACTTTCGGCGTCCGAACAGCGAGCATTATACACCTATATGGGTAGTACCGACCCTAAAGTGTCTGGTGGTTTTATCAATCATTTTGAGTATAAAGATTGGCAATTAGGCATCAACTTCATTTTTAACTTGGGCATGAAGGTGCGTGTACAACCCTCTTATAACCCCACAACGTATGACAGAGGGCTAAATGTCAATCGTGACATCCTGCAACGTTGGACGCCAAACAACAACCAAACAGCTTTCCCCAAGTTGATGACGAAGGATGTGCGAGTGCCCGAGCATATTCAATATTCTGAATACAATACCTACAGTATGCTCGATACTTGGGTGAAAGACCGCAGTTATATGCGTCTGCAAAGCCTTCGCTTGGGTTACAAATTGCCCTCGAAATGGCTCAACAAGGTAGGTGTTACCAATGCGTCGCTGTCTTTAGAAGGGCGCAACCTCTTTGTCGTTGCTACAGACTACACCAACTATCTCGACCCCGAGACCATGGGAAACCCATTTGCCCAGCCTATGGCAAAAAGCGTTATCTTTGGTTTGAATATGAATTTTTAAGTTGAAAAGAAGATGAGAAAACTACATACATTCACGTTGTGTTTGGCCTTGTTGGCAGTGCTGACAAGCTGTGACAACTTTCTTGACATCGCTCCCACGGGTAAAGTGATTGCCAAGACAGGTGAGGAATATCGACAGATGCTTACCTATGAGTATTCCACATTTCCCGAAGATCGTGGCTTTGCCTCCCTTCGAAGTGATGAGTTAACGATGTCTCCCACCGCTACTTCGCCCGAAGATTACAGTTCGTATTTTGATATATGGCGGTGGAATGATGCCGCTCCTTCCACTTCTACAGCTGCTCCTAACTGGCGTCGCTACTGGCATGTTATTTATATCGCTAATTATATCATTGAAAACCAGGGTCAGATAACGCACGCAAGCAAGAAAGAAATAGAACAGTTGGTGGGCGAATGCTATATGCTCCGTGCCTATTGTCATTTCTTGTTGGCTAACCTGTTTGCCCAACCCTATACTAAGGTAAATCCTGAGACAACGCGAGGAGTGCCGTTGCAGTTGCTGGCAGATGTGAAAACCATTCCACATTGTAGTAGTCTGAAAGCCGTTTATGAGCAGGTACTGAGCGATATTGACGAGGCAGCCAAGCACCTCAATGTAGAGAAATGGGACGAAGGTCAGACCTACCGTTTCAATGTTATATCGGCACAAGCACTCAAGGCGCGTGTTTGTCTGTACAAAGGCGACTGGCAGGGAGCGTTAAAGGCGGCTCAAGAAGTGATGGCGAAGCATGGCGAACTGGAAGATCTCAATGCTTCGGGCGGCGTGTTGCCCAACCACTACAAGTCGGTTGAATCGATTGTAGCGCTTGAGCAGGTGATGACGAATAACTATAAAAAGGTAGGAAGACCGTCAGAAAGTGTCATCGGTATTTATAAAAAGGGCGACCAGCGTAAGTTACGGTATATGGAACGCAAGGGTTCGCAGACTTACCTACTGCTCAAAGGGGGTAGTAATGAGTATCGTTGCTCCTTCCGATCGGCAGAGGCATACCTCATTGCAGCAGAAGCTACCGCTCAAATGGGACAGCTTTCCGAGGCTCGCCAATATCTTTCTGCACTGATGGAGAAGCGGTACAAACCCGCTGTTTGCGCCAAGTATGTGGACGAGCTGAATGCCATGAATCAGCAGCAACTTCTTGCTGAAATCTATGACGAGCGTTTTAGGGAACTTGCTTTTGAGGGATTCCGTTGGGACGACCTACGTAGAACCACTCAACCCATGCTGACCAAGACCTACAAGGACGAGACTTTCCAGTTGAAGGAGCATGATGCACGTTATACCCTTCGTTTCCCTGCCGATGCCGTGGCAGCCAATCCTGAATTAGAGGTGTGGCCTATAAAATAGGCACCCCACACATTTTAATAAATTATGAACACTTTAATATTTAAGCGTATGAAAAAGTTTTTACTCATGTTTGTAGCTGTTGTGGCAAGTCTCACAGCACAAGCCCAGTTGTCTAATACGACCGCTACGTGGTCGAAGTCGATGACTCCTGTTACCGATGCTACCAAGCTCTCTGGCATCCACACCGTTGTAGCAGCCGATGGGAGCGTGTTTGTCACTGGTACTTATAACCAAGAGGTTACTTTTGGGACTTCCTCATTAGACCCTGATGGCCTGACACCTGCTTATTTGGCAAAATATGATGCTAACGGCAATGAAAAGTGGGCTGTAGGATTGGTAGGTAATTCACTCATTACCGACCTTGCTACTGATGCTGACGGCAATGTTTACCTTTTGGGAACTTTGGCAGAAGACGTTACGTTTGAGTCGGTTGATGACAATTCACAGAGCGTTCAAGGCATGAAGATTGATGGAACGTTCACGCCTGAACGCCGTGCTGCCTTTATAGCCAAATACGACAAAGACGGAAACCTCAAGGTGGTACATACCATTGAGGCAACACCCGATGCAGAATTAATGGCTTCGGGAATCTATTCTAACACAGAAGTAAAGGTCATTCCTTCTCAGTTAGCTGTTGTGGGCAGTAAGGTTTATCTTTCTTGTCGCTATTTGGGTGATGTGAAGTTTGATAAAGTTTCTTGGAAAGGCTGTTATACTGGTTTTCCAGGAGTATTCATGCAAGATAATGCGAGTTTTGGTTTGCTAACCTTAGATGCAGCAGATTTGAAGAATGCTACTTCTGTAGCTACTATCGGAGCTATGGAAAAGCAATCTGAAACACAGTCGTTAGTAGCTGATTTTGCTTTCACCGTGAGTGGTGACTGTGTTTATATTTCAGCCATAGGCGATGGCAAATTAGTTTTGGAAACAGCCAAGGGCGAAGATAAGTTTGAGATGAAGAATGACAATGGTAATTTGGCGCGAGCTTTTATCTTGGCTTCTATCCAAGGTTCTCAAGTGGTTGTAAAGGATTATCACACTCCAACAGAGGCGACGTTGGCACCTAACTACAGTATTTCTGGTATGAAAGTGTCGGACGGAAAACTGTATATGTGTGGAACAGTAGAAGGACATAATCCACTGGTGGCAACTTGTCCAGAGGTGGTAGGGGCAGCAGTGTTTGCAGCACAGCTTAATGTCAATGACCTTTCTGTAAATTGGTGTACTACCGATAGCTACGATGAAGGGGAAGTAAAGACCTATACGCAGCAGGTATCGGGTATGGTAGAGAATAAGGGAGAACTTTTGTTGGCAACTTTTGTTGAACAAAAGAGCGACAGAAAGGTTGTAAATTATCTCAACTATTGGTTTACGGCAGATGGAAAGATTAAACCAGCTGCTAACGATGCAGTGGCTTCTATGGCTACCAATAACAATGTAGTAGCAGTTGTAACAAAAGCAGACAAGACTACTACGGTTTCTATGTATCCTAAGAAAGTGGTTACTGGTGTTCAGTCAATAGTAGCAAATTCCTCTGAGCCTACTTACGTTTACAATCTTCGTGGGCAATATGTGGGAAGAACATGCCAAGGCTTACCAGCCGGTGTTTACATGGTGAAAACAGGTAAGCAGGTTCAAAAAGTGGTTGTGAAGTGATAGCACTTTCATAGAATACTCCTTCAGCGGTTGGTGTACAACTCGTTTTGATGTACACTGATTGCATGAGGCAGTAATGGAAAACAGGCTATTTTGTGCTGTAAAACAGATTGTTTTGGTGCGCAAAATAGCCTGTTTTGTTTTGATAGCTACCATGGATAGAACGATTAAAGATTGTTAATAGCCGAATTTGCGTATTTGCTAATCCCTGAAAAGCATTACCTTTATAGAGATATTTGCTTTTGATAACTTACAGCATTGATTGAATATTGAGAAGACTCACTATACATTTAGCTGTAAATATTTTAATACGTGATGAATAATTTGAAGTCATATTATCTCGAAAAGGAACAACAACTGGCGGCTGCCATTAGACAACTCAAAAGGAAAAACAAATGGTTTGTTGCTGGAGAAATATTTACCTTTGTCGTATTCTTAGGATTTTTGGTAGGGTACACCATTATAGATTGGGGGAATGTTTTGCTGATTCTGTCCTTCGTATCGTTGGGTGTGTATGCACTGGTGCGTTATTATGATGTGAAAAATGAGCGAACGATTCATCATCAAGAGGCACTTCGCAAAGTATATACGCAAGAACTACAGTATCTCTCAGGCGACTTTTCGTGCTTCGATGACGGAGAACGGTACGTGGATGCGCTACATTCGTTTACGTTCGATTTGGATGTGTTTGGGAAAGATTCGTTGTTTCAGCGCATCAACCGCACGGTGACCACGGGCGGTAGTGACTGGTTGGCGGCTCAACTGTCGTCGGTTGCCAATCGGTCTGCACGTGCTGATGCCGTTGATGAGTTGGCTTCTATGGAACCATGGCGAGCCGCATTCATGGCGTTAGGTGCTGACGGGAGGATTGATTCTGCCTTGATACGGCAGGCACTGCAAGAGATAAAATCGTTGCAAATACCCACTTTTGCCGCAAAGCGATGGACTTTCGTACTGGCGTGGCTGCTCATTGTCGGACTGTTTGCAGCTGTCGTGGCATCCGTGGCAGGCTTAGTGAGTGCCCAACTGCCTTTATGGTGGGGCATCTTGCATTTCTTTGGTGTATTTTTTGTTTGTTCGGGCGCTTGCAGAGTCATTAGTAAGGTGGTTGACAAGTTGCATGCACAGTTGCAGGTCTATGTACAGTTGATACGGCAGGTGGGTGAGACAACGACCTTTACCACGCCACAAAACGCCGCCATTGTCAATGTGTTGCAAGGAGCAAGACAGTCGTTCGACCAGCTGAATGACATTCTGAACGGCTTGGACAGGCGTGGCAACATCCTTGGGCTCTTCCTGATGGATGCGCTGTTCTTGAGCGATTACTTCTTGGTGCGTCGTTTTCTGCGGTGGCAAAGGCAGTATTTAGGTCAAGTACCTGTGTGGATAGATGCCATTAGCGAGATAGATGGTTTGGTGAGCATGGCGACTTTTCGTTACAACGAGCCACAAGCGGGTAGGGCAGAAGTGGTAGAGAGCGAGGAAATGGTGTACGAGGCGGTGGGGCTGTACCACCCTTTCTTGGGTGCAAAGGCGGTGCGGAACGATTTTACATTGCAGCATCGTCACTATTATATCATTACGGGAGCCAACATGGCAGGTAAGAGTACTTTCCTTAGGGCGTTGGGTATCAACTACATCTTAGCAATGAACGGCATGCCGGTGTTTGCTACATCGCTGCGTGTGTCGGCATATAGCCTGTTCAGTAGTATGCGTACCACTGACGACTTGGCGCATGGCATCTCTTATTTCAATGCCGAATTGCTGCGTCTGAAACAACTTCTTACGGCGTGTCAGCACAATTCGCAAACGCTGATTATTCTGGATGAGATATTGAAAGGAACCAACTCGGCGGACAAGCTCAATGGATCGCGCCTGTTTTTACAAGCAGTGTCGGCATTGCCTGTTACGGGTGTCATTGCCACACACGATTTGGAATTGTCGAAAATGGAGGGAGAACGGTTTCACAATTATTGCTTCGAGATAGCATTGGGCGCAAAGGTGTCTTACTCGTACAAAGTAACGCCCGGCGTGGCGCATAACCAAAATGCCACTTTCTTGTTAAGGGAAATATTAGAAACAATAATTGATGAGTAGGTAGGTGTGTCTTTCTTATTTTGTGTTTTTGTGTAACACGAGGTATAGCCTAAGGTAAATTTGATAAAATAAAAAATCCCCACCACCAGTATGTATTGAATAACCTTTGTTTTATGGTGCACAGAAAGTGATGTTTCTATGCACGTTTTCCTATGTACATCTTTAATACATTCTATGGGTGGGGATAAATGAGTGTGTTATTTAACTAACACTTTTTTCCCGTTGATGATATAAACGCCATGTTGCAATGTGCTGACTGTTTGTGCATCAGCATGGTTCATATATCTCTTGCCAGTAATGTCGTACACGCCAACTTTTGCCTGGGCTGCCTTGACGCCGCGAATGCCGGTAGTAATGTTGCTGGCTACATTTTTCCAGCCGTTTGCGCTTCTGTACTTATCCTCACTTCCTGCCGGTACTTCCAATACGAAATCGTCATCAGTGCCAGTGAAAATGTTTACATAATCAACAGGATCCATTTTAATGCCTCCGTAGACCCAGTCTTCACCTCCGTCAAGGGTTTGGGGTGGATTGACGGCAAGGCACACCGCTTTCTTTAGACTGCTGCAGTCACCAAAAGCACCCTCATCGGTACCAAAGAACGTTGTGAGCGTCTTTGGCAAGTACACCTCTGTGCATTTGGCATTATGGGCAAAAGCTCCCATGCCAATTGTTTCTACTTGTGTTTGCGAAAGGTCTACCTTCTTAAGATTGCAGGTGTGGAATGCTTTTGCCTTTATCTCTTTTAGATTCTTCGGGAAAGTAACAGTCTCTAAAGCCTTGCACTCCTCAAAGGCACTCTCGTCAATCAACGTGATGTTGTCGGGTAGTGTTATCTCCTTTAATTTGGGGCAACTCTTGAAACATTCTTTCTTAAGTGCGGTCAGTGACTTTGGCAAACTCACTTCCGTAAGGTTTTGGCAATCCCAGAAGATGTATTCGCCAAGGGTTGTTACCCCCACTTCCACGACTACCTTTTTGATTAAGGAACGGTCTAATGTGTGGTTGTCTGTTCCCCACGCATATCCAGAGTTGCCATCTGCGTGTTCCATCTCTCCAGTTCCGCTAATGGTAAGTGTGCCATCATCAGTAAACGCCCATTTCAAATTTTCACCAATAGAGCCGTTGTTGCCTGCCAGTGCACCCATGCAAATGAACAGGCTCATTGTTAACATGTAAATCTTTCTCATACTATAAAAATATTAAATTAAACATATTTAGGTAAAACCTATTTCATGATGTTTAGCAAGCGAAGGCAGGCATTTGTAATGCCCATGCCTTCTTATTTCGTAGGTACAACTACTTTCTTGACCTCAAAGTCAACCGATGAGTTGTTTGTATCGGATAATCTTTTTCCATTGAAACGTCGTGTAAGCATCTTGCCCGCACCGACTTCTAACTTGTCGTCAGCTTTGTCGTACACGCCATTCCAACCTTTGTCCAGTGTACCCGATATAGGGAAACTTTTTTCAGTAGTAACTCCTTTGAACCTTACGTTTACAGCATCTACGACCCATTGGTTCGGTAAGAACATGAGAATTTGTGAATGTGAGTGATGTCCACTCTCGTTCCACATGACATAGCGTCCATACTTTGCTGTCGGCTCTTCAATTTCTTTAAGCAACGCTTCATTTACCTTGGCATTGTTCATGTTCTCTTTTATCTTCTCGATAGGTTCTGCCAAACGTATCAGCGCAATGGTGAAGTTACGCTCAAATCCGAAAGGTACATACTCATCGTCGTCTTCATCCCATACTCCGACTTTCGATTTGTCCTCTTTCATTCTTTTTTCCTGCTCTTTGTCGTTTTCCTTGCAATAGAGGAAGGTCATGTGTGGAACGTTTTCGTTACCATTCTGTCCCCATTCAAAGTCGGCTTTGGAAAGGTCGATAAGCTTTTCGATACCTTTGTATTTGGTTGGATCTTCTCCATACTCTGTCAAATACTTCTTGTATCCTTCCGCATGATTGATGGCTCTCATGGCAATAACGATGGTTTTGCCTGCCTTTACGATGTATGGCATGCCACTTTTATCTTTAGGGAAGCCAATCATATTGGAAACGCCGAATCCTTTCTGCCTGTAATCGCAATTAGGCTTTTCAAAGTTGACATTGTCAACGGCGTTGTACTGACATAGAGCCAGAGCCATGTTCTCAAGGCTTATGTCATGGTCCGTAGGGTTGTAGACGGAAATAAACTTGTCGTCCGTTTCTTCAGATTTGTTACCGTAGGGTGTCTCCACGAAGTCTCCGGCATAGTATATGTCCTTTATAATTAGGTCCGCGCTTTCTGTCTCAGCGGTATTTTTCTTTTCTTCTGGTTGTCCGTCACGTGTACAGTTTGCGAAAAGCGCAATTGTTGCCAATGCGCATAGCATCATCTTTTTCATTTGTTAGTTTTTCTTTTTATCAGTTATTGTTGTTTAGTTATTCTTGTATGTCTCAACTCTTATTTCTTCTTGGTACGTGCATTGATGGAGTTAATCTTCCAGTATGCGGTCATGTCTAACGGTTTGCCCTTGCTGTCACGTCTGCACAGTGATGGTACACCTTTCGTGTAGTTCAGTGCGGAACTCATTTCAGCTACAAATCCCTTTCCGTTGGTGCGACGGATCAGCGCACCTTGTAATTGCGAAGGATCGAATGAAGGATTAGAAAAGTCGTTAATTCCAAAAATCCGCTTGCAGACACTTGCCGTTCCTCTGTCGTACCACCATACTTTTTCTTTCTTTTCTTCTGTTCCTTCCATTACAGCGTGTCCTGTCGCATCATATACTGTTACAGAGCTTGGACCTGTCAGCAAGTCCATTTTCTTCTCTGTCGAAGGACAAATAGTAAGGAAGTCGACAACCCAATTGTAATTCAGCTCAATAGCATTGACGCCAGCCATGCCAGTTGTGTTATATATCATGTGGTAGTATGCCGTTGGGTATTTTCTGTTCTTTTCTAATTCTCTTTTCTTCAGCGGATCTGTCTCGTCATTAATTTGGTCCTGCTCGGTTCCGTACAAATCATATAGTCGATACCAATTGTTGCGTGAGCGTGGCGATTCGTCAGGATAAAATCCGTTTTTGTCTTTTTCATGAGGCTTGGAAGCATCGCCATCAGGCAATTTCACCAAAGCAATGCGCATACTCTGGCTTGGTCCCTTAAATGGAAGTCCATCCCACAAAACAAGGTCACGCATGTTTGGAATATCCTTGTTGTCAAATTTGTCGTCAGGGTCATACATTCCGTTTTTCGGTTTATATTGGTTGCACAATTCAAAGGTTTTGTCCTTTGGAAGTTTACTATAGTCGGGCAAAGCCTCCCAGCCACAGTAATCTTTCTTTGCCTGCTCTTCTGTGGTCTCATTCTCGGCAAGGAATTTCTTCTTGTGATCACACGCATACTTCACTACGATAACACTATCACCAGGCTGTATGACATGTGGCTTTTTTGTCACAGGGTCATTGGGGAAGTACGACATTCCTCCAATGCCATAGTATCGCTTTGTGAAATCTCCATTACCGTCTTTTTGGAATGAATATTGTATACTTGGGTCGACAACATGATAAGCAAGTGCCATATTAGCAAGCGATATCGGTTGATTGGTAGGATTGTATATCACCAGATAGTTGGCATCTTCGTATCTTTCATATTGGCTTTTGAAGCCCAAGGAAGACAAATCCCTGTAAGTACAGTAACCAATGTAAAAAACTTCTTTGAAAATGAGGTGATCCACTGTTGAATTAGCATCTGTTCTGTCAGGCATGTCTCCATTTCTCTGGCATGCAGTGAATAGAGATGATAAAGCCATGAACGCTAGCATCAAGGTATAATTTATTTTTTTCATATTCTTGTTTTGTTTATTTGTTCTGATAATTTTTGTTGTTTATAATAATTGTATGAGTTAGAGGAACCAGTTGCCAAATGCGCCAAAGCCATGCGTCTTAACATTTTGGCTTGCTTCGTATGCTTGTTTTCCTGTCAACCCAATCTCTCTACCTAAGTAAAAATAATATGGTTCTGAAGGAGAAACATTTGTAGGATCTGAGTCGAACCTGTTGCAATATACCTTGATAGGTATGTTGAAGCGTATAAGTTCTTTCCATTCAGGAACCTCGAGGGTTGTATTCTTCGATTGCCAGAAAGGATTATAGAAAGGTGCGCAGGCTTTTTCGCTCTTCATCCAGTCCCAATATCCAGCATAGTCAAGTTCCTTCTTGGCAATGGTGGCCTTAGGAATATATGCCTTCTTTCCCTTTTGACATTTCATAACTCTTACGGAAAGATAGAAGTAGGGCAATATATATGAAGGACGGCTATACACTACAGACTCACCAGAAAAACCTTTAACCATGAAAGGCCATGTGTCTTTTTTCTCTCCAGACCCATATCGTCCATCTATTTCAGGTCTAAAGTTAGATGAAGGCTCGTTAGCCTCATAGTAAAAGTTGATATGTCCTTTTAGTCCTACACAGTCCTTGTCATAAGAAACGCATGAATTAGCATCGGTGGCATCAAGGGGCGGCAGCAACCTAATGTTGTAAAACTCGCGCATACCGTCAGCCATGGCATTCTGATGCCATGTGTCACGGTAGGCATATTCAAACAAATTCTTGGTTGCATTTTGTCTACGCATGAAGATATCGTGACCTAAAGTTTCATCCTTATCTACTCCTTCGAAATAAGGTGATACGACAGGATGATCGTCTACTTTGCCATCTTTCCCATTTTTGTCAACTTCCCATGTACCTCTACAGTCTTCAATCTTGTATGGGTTACCCTTATCGTCAACATCGCTGATAGTAAAGAATATTTGATACTCATCAGAGTGTTTGTATATCTCATCGTTAAGCAACTTTCCATCTTTATCCAAGAAGTACAAGCATATACCCCAAAGGTTTTTATCTCCACCTATAAGACGAATGTAAGGTTGCTGGGGAGTAGGTTTGCCTAACTTCTTTTCAAAAACAGTTTGAATACTCTTTTCCCACTCCACCTTTACAGTAGGAAACTTTTGTGAGTTGTTTTCTACTATTACAAATTCTTCTTGTCTCCATGGCGCTGCTGGGTAAACATAATTGCCATGAAATTTTTCATCTCCGTGTGAGTGTCCTTCCTTGAACATGACTAAGCAACGAGCCCAGTTGTTGAATGCGCCATCTTGGTCGGGGTTACTCATGGCATCACCAAAGGGAGCTTTTTTCTTCAAGCTGTCAACCATGGCATCTGCACCGCTGTGTGGTACTTCTTTGTGTTCAAGTGGGTTTTCGTTGTAATTGATGTTCATGTTTCCAAAGATGAAATCATCACATGATGTACATAGCATCAATATAAGAACGAAACAAAAACTATATTTTTTCATTTTATTATTTTATTGTAAATGTCTTGATTAGAAAGTCCAGTATAATTGGCACTTTGCTAAATACTCTCACTCCTTTTAGCCGTGTATGTAAATTTTCTTTAGTTAGGAGAACGTGTCAGCCATCTGAGGAATGATGATGCGCAAAAGCCTTCCATTTAGCTGAAGTCTACATGACGAATATATTCTTGCGATTTCTGGACAACAAATATTGAGGATTGAAGAAATAATTCTTGATTTCATTGTTATCCATGTGAGGATAGAACTTTTTGAAATCTTCCACGAACTTCTCGTCTCCATCTTTCATGTCCGCAATGACACGGAATGTTAAAGGAATATCAATGTCGTGATTACTCCATTCTGATTTTATTTCATTAAAATTATAAAGTCCTCTACCTTCTCCATTACCGAATGTTGGAATTTCAGAACAAGTCTTTGAGTCGGCATCTGGATTATCATTTCCATATTTGGGCCAAATAGTATTCTTTGATTTATCCATTTGTGATACGATGTTGCATAGACTTATTTGCATCGCAAATTCGGTGTTGGCTTGGCTAAACTGCAACACGCCCTTGAATCCCATTCTGTCCAAATTGTTTGGACCCTTACCTATTCTCCGGCATTGATGCAGCAATTCCACGAAGTCGCCTTGTCTTTGTCTCAGTGCATTTGTACCATCGTCAACTACGCCACCGTCACCGCTACCTTCTTGATATTCATATCCCAATTGTTTTTCAAATGGGTCGGTATCTCGGTATTGGTATGTAAACAACTTGTTGGCAAGTTCTGCTGCATGTGGCATGGTGAGTGTTTGAAAGAATTTATAGCCATTTTCAGTCCATGTGGCTTGATCTCTTTTCAGCGTAGGGAATATATTTATCGCTTTGTCTATCAGAGTGCTGTCATACGGCATGATTTCTGATTTGTTTCCACTTTCAGGTGCAAGCAGTGCATTGGTAGTGGTGATGTCACAGGTCTTTAACTTGTCGCCCTCCATCTCAAAGGTAAGCTCCGGATAATAAGTGGATTTCTCATCCAGTGTGTGTGGATAAAAACCCTGCTTACTGTTCTTGGATATGGTTTTACCGTCTATAGTGTAACTGTGTTCCAATACTTCGTTGCCAATGGTAAAGAAGTGTTGGTGCTGTACCAGCGTGGAGTTATCGAGGTCTGGGTCTCCATTTTTCTTGTAATAGAACTGTATGAACTCACCATTTATTTGTTGGTGGTTGGCTCCATAATACGTAAGCTCAAGTCCGTAATAAACGTCATCTGACGCAACTACATCAAAATGGTCGCGCTGACTGGTAATTTGCATTTGTCCGTTGTCGCCCTTGCTTATCTCAATTTGTTGCATGAGCGGATAGTTTGTCGGTTTATCCGTGTTCACGCTTATCATGTTGTACGAGTCTTGTTCGTAGGTGTTGTCTATACTGTTGTCTGCACCAAAGTTTCCAACCTTTATGTTACCGCCCTTGAACCCCATTCTAAGTACGGCGCTCACTGCATATATCTGTGAGTGTCCCTTGCCATTGTACTCAATAGAAGCAGGAGGAGCTTTTACTACTGTTTTCAAGAAATCATCAACATCATTGGTAGAACATGCGGCAAGCATGCAGCAGCATCCTACAGCTAAAATAGTTGAACGCATTATTGTCTTATATTGTAACTTCATTTTCTTAAAATTTAATGATTGTGCGCAAAGAGTAGTTCATGCCACGTTCATGCGCATAATATCTAAATCGGTCTGTATATTCCTTATATAATGTGTTGAGAATGTTGTCGCCTACTAACATTACCTTTATTTCCCTGTTGCTGGGCAGCTTGAAAGCAACGTCTGCTGTGGTGCCAAGCAAGAAGTAAGGGTCGGGCGATACTGCCACTAAATCCTTGTTGGGATCGAAGCGTTCCTGTTTTGTGACATAGTTGCCAGAGAGAGAGAACGATGCCTTTATCTTTTTCTCCGCACCGAAGATATGTTCATAGTTGGCTGACAGCCCATATTTGTCTGATGGCATGAAAGGCAACCAGTCGTCTCGTGTAATGTTGCGTGCAAATATCCATTCGCCTTTAGCTACGATACTGAGTCCTTTAACAGGATTTACTGTAGCCTCTATATCGCCACCATACAGTCTCACATCGTCCTGATCGTACATAAACTTGGCGTATTTTCCACTTGGACTGTTATGAAAACGATTAGCGCCATAACCGATATGGTCGTATATATAACTATTGATGTGTTGGTAGAACATACTTGGTTCTACAGATACCCATGTGTTGCGATATCTTGCGCCTAAGATGGACTTCCATCCACGTTCACTCTTTAGGTTTCTATTGCCCACTACCCAGTAAGAACCTTCTTGTAATCCGACGGCATAAAGTTCGTTGATGTCTGGTGGACGCCATGACCAACCGATGTTCGCACGCATGTCCCAGTTGTCGTTAAACTGATAGTGAGTGGCAAAGCTCGAGGTGAAATTGCTGTAAACCTTGAAGTCATCGTAATAGTCGTACTTGTTCAACGTGGTGTAACCGCTCACGCTCATTACTCTAAAGTCGTAACGCAAGCCCAATTCGCATTGCAATTTTTCAAAGAAAGTCGCCTTTTGCAACAAGAAGCCACCCATGGTGAGAGCCGCAAAGTTTGGTACAAAGGCAGGATTCTTGGTGCCTGGGAAGTTGTAGTTGATTTGGTATGTATTTGCTACACCTGCAAAGGTAGACATTTTGTAAGGCTTCCATGAAGCACGATATGACAAGTCGCCCTTGTATGTTTTCAATATAAGGTCTTGCATCGGGATGACGCTCCACTCCTTTTTCATACGGTTCTCGTACTCCTGTCGCAAGTTTTCTTGGAACGACAAGGTCAAATCCAGCGATTGCTTTGGGTTGATGCGATATTTCACCTCGCCCTTCAGCGTGAAGTGTTGTGATTGCTGGAAGGGTATACCAATTTCATAACTGAATGGTTGCAATGACGACTCTGTTGGACGACCAATGCGGAAACGTTCTTGTAGTTGTGCCAAGTCGGATATTTGACTGCCAAAATAGATACCAGAGCGTTGGTAGAACAAACTTGTAAGCACTGTTGCCGTGATGCGCTTGTTCTCAAAACCACCCATGGCAGACATGCTGATGTTGTTGTAACCCGTGTTATTCATAATGTATTCGGGCGTATGGTAGTCACCACCACGGGTATAGTTGCCGTGCAGGCGCAAACCGAAATTCTTCCAACCTGCCTCAATGCTTCCCGAACCGCTTATCCCTCGGGCATTGGTGTCATAGCCGATGTTGGTAACTCCTTTCACGATAGGCTTGTTATGTCCATAGGGTAGGGGCGCATCATTGAGCAATACCACACCTCCCATGGCACCAAAACCGTAACGGATACATTCAGCACCCTTTACAACCTCTACCATGCTGGCACCTGTATAGTCAATTTCTGGCGCATGATCGTTACCCCAACTCTGGCTCTCTAATTTCACACCGTTGTTCATCAATAGAATACGGCTACTGTGCATACCTTGAATAACTGGTTTAGCCACCGTACTACCAGCACTGATAGAACTCACACCAGGAATGGACTCCAACATTTTTGCCAACGAGGTGGCACCACCTTTTTCAAGTATGCTTTGATCCAGAGTCTTGGCTTGCTGCATGATGTCGGTGTGTCTCTTTTTAGATGTCACCGTTACACCACTTAATAGCTGAGCGTCTTCCTTTAGTTTGATGTTCAGTGTGCGTGTTTGAGTTGATACATAAGAAATGTAACTCTTATAGCCTACGAATGTGACAGTGATTTTCACCTTCTTATCGCTGTTGCCTAACTTCATAATGCAGGTTCCCGACTCGTTGGTGACGTATGTCTTACCGTTGCTATCTTTCACAACAGCTCCTAATATAGGCTCGCCCGTTAGCGCATCTGTAACTTGAAGGGTCACGCTACCCTCCTCGGCTTTTTCTGTGCTTACGTTTGTGCCATTGTATGCCTTCGTGGCAGCGATGCTTAGAAACAGCATCGTCAGCATTAGCAAGCATCCCTTGAAAAGGGAGTCTCGAGCCGATAGAATCTTTTGCGTTCGTTGTTCTTTTTTCGACATTTTTCTATTTTAATGATTGATTTTATATTAATTATCCTTTTGGAGTGCAAAGGTATTTCAACTTATTGATATAGAAAAATAATGTCCATACCCAAAAATGGGTATTTTCTTGTTGCTCCTTTTTGGGGTATAACTACTTTTAGCGAAAGCAGTTGATGCAGGTGAGCTTGTTGAATAAGTCGTGTTCCTCTTGTTTGGAATGTGGTCTGTGTACACATTATTTATTTTTATTGTGCGTAAATGCGGGTGTTGTACACATTTTTACTACCTTTGCCCTACTATCTCTTTGTTATAAGACGTAGTGGATGACAGCCCAGTGCCAGTCATCGAGTGACAGAACCGCATATTTATGAATAAACAAACGATGAAATCTAACAACCCTCAACTCACCAATAAGCGTTACCTTATACCCTTTGTACTCATCACCTCACTGTTTTTTCTGTGGGGATTTTCACGTGCCATCCTTGATGTGCTGAACAAGCATTTCCAAAACACGCTTGATATTACCATTACGCAATCGGCTTGGATACAGGTAACTACGTATTTAGGCTACTTCCTGATGGCAATTCCTGCAGGTTTGTTTATCAATAAGTTCGGTTATAGGAGAGGTGTGGTATTCGGGTTATTGTTGTTTGGAGTGGGGGCGTTGCTGTTCATTCCCAGTGCAGAGATAGGTCAGTTTTATGCCTATTTGGGTGCGTTATTTGTCATCGGTTGCGGTTTGGTGTTCTTGGAGACGGCTGCCAATCCTTACGTCACGGAGCTTGGTCCAGTGCAAACAGCGACCAGTAGGCTTAACTTGTCACAGAGTTTCAACGGATTGGGAAGTCTTTTTGCAACTTTGGCGGTAGGTCAATTCCTCTTTAATGGTACTTCTAATGGGGGTAACGTAGTGATTCCTTATACCATTTTAGGTATTTTGGTGTTGGGTATCGCTGTCGTTTTTATGCGTGTTGATTTGCCCGAAATCCAGCATGAGGTCACAGCAGAAGACCAAGCCCAAGGTAATCATTTTATCAAACTTTGCAAGCATCCCCTGTTTGTGTTCGGGTTATTGGCTCTCTTGGCATACGAAGTGGCAGAAATCTCTATCAACAGTTATTTCATCAACTTTGTGACAGGACAAGGGTGGATGTCTGATAATCAAGCTTCCATAGTCTTGACGGCAGCTTTAGCGTTCTTCATGGTAGGGCGATTCTTAGGAAGTTGGCTCATGCGTCACATCCTTCCCCAAAAAATGCTCTTGTATTGTGCAGTGGGGAGTGTGTGCAGTGTAGCACTGGTATTAATGGATATTGGAAAAGTTTCGATGATAGCCCTCATTGCTAACTATCTGTTTGAGGCAATCATGTTTCCCACTATCTTTGCGCTTTCATTGAGCCATTTAGGCAATCTAACAAAAAGTGCATCGTCATTATTGATGATGACGCCTATCGGAGGTTGTGGCTTCCTGTTGATGGGTTATCTTGCAGACACCACCAATATGTTAGTACCATTTGTTGTTCCTTTGGTGGGATATGCTGTTGTGCTGCTTTTTGCCGCTTATGTGTGTAAGCAAAAACCATGAAAAATTTTGGTGTAAAAGCCTTAGAAAAAATGAAGATTTGTACAATATTTTGACATTTTTATTTTTTCAAAATAGAGTTTTTATTCCTCTTTGATAGCCTTTATTTGAGTGTTTTTTCGTCTCAATTTCACTAACTCATTGAGATAACGCTCCCAGAACATGAGAATAGTGGGACAATTCCATTGTACTTGTTGTGCTATTGTCATGCTTTAAGCAGGTTGAAACATTGATATAATAGGACGTGTGAAGCACGATAGTGACGATAGTCGCTGATAATCAGACGATTGTATTTTTCGCGTATTTGCGACCAAGTAAGAGGGTGGTTGCAAATATGCAAGTTTTGGACGCCCTTGTCCTAATTTTTCATAATTATTACGCTCGATATTGAAGGGCTTTTTGGCAAACATCAAATTGATAATCCGAATCACTATTTTTGTGTCAGCGTATGAGAAAAATTGCAATAAAACATTCGTTGATAAAAAAAAGATTGCAAAAAAGTGTGGTTATGTCCTTTTTATTGTTATTTTTGCATTATAGACGTTTTGAACTGTTGAGTGTACCGTGGGGAAGGTGCAGCGCCATATCACCACAGTGTACAGTTTCTCTTGCTATCAAGAGATAACCTAAACAGACGAGATGTGAAACTTTTTTGCAAAAGCAAATAATTAACCAAACATTTATTATTAATCTTTTAATCAAAACAAGTGATGAGAAAAACTTTACTTTTGTTGGCTATGTTTGTAGCCTTTTGTTCTGCACAGGGATTTGCAGCCGATTTGGTGGCATCTACTACGTTGCCTACTGCAGGAACTCCTGAGCATGTATTTACCATTAAAAGTGCCAAGGGTACTCACATGAATGGTCTGACCTGTCCTACCAACACGTATGACAAATACGGGAAGTTTGCATTTTATGCAGTGGAAGGAAAAGACAACGCCTACTACATTTACAGCACTACAGAGAGTAAGTGGATTACTTACGAGGCTGCCGACGAGTATGAGGGCGGAAAGGCATTTGTGACTTTAGGTGCTGAAAAGGTTGATGCGTGCTATTTCTTCGCAAGCAAGACAGACGATGGCGCATACGACTTTGCTCCCGCAACGGCAGGAGGCGACAAAGCAGAGCAGTTCCTTAACTGGTATGGAGGTGTAGGAGAACAAACTCCATTGAATGGTACAGTTACAGTAGGTTTGTGGAAGGATCCAGCCAGAGTAGATCCAGGTAGCAAGTGGGTGCTTACCCTTGAAGCAGACGAGCCTAACCCCAATCCTGTAGATGGTGATTTCAAGGTGAACTTCGGCAAAGAAATTGATCCTGTCAACACCGACCGTAAGGTTACTGGTTTCTCTGTTGCAGGAACGAAGACCGCTGAACAAACTGTTGCCATAGAAAGCATTAAGCCGTATGTAAATTTAATGGAGGGCTCTTCTAAGACAGTGATTACCTGTAAGAGAAGTGAAGAGTTGACGGTTAAATTCCAATTTGCTGGTGCATGGATGAATAGCTATGTGTACATCGACACCAATAAAGACAAGCAGTTCAGCTTCAAGGATGGTCAAACCGACCAAACGGGTACAGAGCTTTATGCGTACAGCTTCTATTCGGGTAACTTCAGCGATGACAACCAAGGTGTGAACTCTAAGGGCGAAAGCCTCACGGGCAATGACCGCAACGTACTGAATCCACCGGCATTCAATGCTCCTGCAGAGCCTGGCGATTATGTTATTCGTCTGAAAGTAGACTGGAATAGTGTCGACGCAGGTGGTCAGATTGGTAAAGACGGCACATGCTACGGAGAAAATGGTATATTGGCAAATCGTGGAAAAATTATCGATGCCATACTACGTGTAACAGATGAGGTTATGAGCATTGCTGGTGTTGAGAAGAGCAACAACAAGCCTGTAGAATACTACGACTTGTCTGGTCGCCGCCTCAAAGGTGAACCTACCCATGGCGTATTTATCCGTAAGGGTGCCAAGACTGTGAAAGTGGTGAAGTAACCCAATCACATTTGACAAAATAATTGATGCGTACCTTTCCTGCTAATGTGCAGGAAAGGCACGTTTCTTTTTGGAGCAACAGTGTACAGATAGCTGGCACTGCCATGAAATCTGGTGGCAGTATCAATCGTACAAACATTCTAAACCTAAATATTTTCATTTCTATGATTCAGAAAACATTGTTATTATTTACCTTGATGGTGAACCTCTTTGCGTTGCATGGCAGCGCCGAAGTGTTGCAACCGTCGACCACCTTGCCTGCCGATGGTTGTCCCGAACATCTTTACACCATTACCAATGGCAACGGTTACAGCATGAATACACTAACTGCTCCTACACAAACCAATGCGAACTGCGGCCTGTTTGCCTTCTATGCGGTTGATGGAAAGACTGGAAGCTACTATATTTACAGCTACGGAGCCAAGAAGTGGCTCACCTATGCAGTAGGCGCATCGTATGGAACAGGTACAGCGTTCGTCACGCTCAGCGAGCAGAAAAACGAACACTGCTATTTTGTTACTTCGCCCGTTGGTAACGATGGCTATGAATTCTCACCTGTCACGGCACAAGGAGACAAGGCGGCATTATACTTGAACTGGTTTCAGGGCATTGGTGCAAGCAATCCCTTGGACGGCAAGGTGGCCGTAGGACTTTGGACAGATGGTGGCAATCGAGACAACGGAAGTAAGTGGAACATCAAGGAAATGGTACGCTATAGCTATACTATCAAGGTAACTGGAGCGGAAAAGATACAAATCAGGGGTGAGAACTATGTCTCTGGCGATGTTTACACCACCCTGCAACCATTGCAGCAATCCGATATTGTCGCACCACGTCAAACAGGCAAGTTTGCCGTTATATCCATCAACGACGCATTGCATCGCATCACGGTAGCTTATGCCAATACTCCCGTGCATCCAGCCGTTGCCACTTATGCCAACGCCGTGGTGTACCCTACACAACAAAACAATGTTGGAATGGCTGTTGCAACAGAGGAAAATGGAGTGTACACCTTGAGCAACAATGTGTTGGCTGCTTCGTTCATGAAAGTAGATGAACAACTGTATTTTGCTGGATGCAAAGCCATGAGTCTACAACCAGGCACCGAACTCTTTGTGGTGGCTTTTGGTAATGGCATGCGTGTTCCTGCCTCAGCCATGAAGTTAAGGAGCGTTGAACTTGTAAACTTGCCTGCCAACCCGCAAGCGGTGGGTGGTGCGGAACATTATCCCGGCAAGGTATTGGTGGCAAAATATGAATACCAGTTTGGCGATGCCACCCTGCAAACGGTATGGAAAGCCGTACTAAGGGACGGTAGTCACTACCTAAGAAGCGAAATGGAGATGACGGGTCTGGGCGATGTAGATATGCACAGCGTGATACCTCTTTCATATATGGTAGATACAAAAGCCGCTGGTAGTGTGCCACAGGTGGTGGGAAACACCCGTGGCGCTGTGATTTTGAGTAATCAGTTGTTTGCAGGATTGGAGAATCCCGTTGGATACAATACCGTGGGCAATGCGGTAGGAAACGACCATGCGTACGAGTTGGTGAGCAACAAAGAGGAGAATTTGCAGGTGGCATCATGGTTGCAGGTAGATGAGGCTCGTCTGCCCATGCGAGTAATTGAAGCTACAGGTGCAGCTTATCCGCAGGTTAATGCCTATACCATGCACGACTTTGTATTGAAGAAGAATCAAAAGGTGTCGGTAACGGTTAGCTATACTGGCGGTTCGCATCGGCTAAACTTAGGTGGAGCCGACTTGCTGGATGCTCACGGTGACGTTGCTGCCAGCGATTATCACAAGGGATATACGGGTTCTACCGAGAAAGATAATGCGTTTTCTTTCATTGCTCCTTACGACGGGACATTTAACTTGCGTGTCTTTGCGGAGACAAAGACCGAGACGATAACGGCTACCAGCAAACTGACAGTAGATATTTTCTCGCCCAAGGAAAACATCGTAGTGCAACAAGACTTGGTGCCAATACAGGGACTTTGGAGTAGAAACACTACCTTGAAAAATGGAGAAACGTGGAAAATATCAAGTGTTGTGGGATTAGTTGCGCAAGATGGGCAACAAGCCAATAACGACATAAATAAGACACAGAAACGCCGTTCGTTCCTTGCTTACTCCGAACGTGAGCGCGCAGTACCATGGCATTCTAACCCAGTTTACATCTCATGGTACGAACTGAACATTGATCGCAACAACGCTTTGGACCCCACAGGCAACATGAAAGCCAGTCAGGTGCTGAACATACTTAATCAATGGAAAGAAAAACTCTACGACCGTTATGGCGTAGCCCCCAATAGTTTTGTGATTGATGATGGATGGGATAACTACGGAACGTGGACGTTTCATGCAGGCTTTCCTAACGAAATGCGTGACATTGCAGCCAAAGCAGCTACAATGGGTGCAGGTGTTGGTGCATGGTTAGGACCCGTTGGCGGATATGGACAAAGCGGAGAATACCGCAGAAACTATTGGAAAAGCAAGGGTGGCATGGTGCTTTCAAACCCTGCCTACTACAAAGTGTTCTTGGATGCGGCTACCAATCTCACTCAAAACAACGGAAACTTCAACTTTTTCAAGTTTGATGGCATCTCCGCACAGTTCTCTGCAACAGGTCCAGACAAGGGTGATGTGGGCAATGAAAATGCTGAAGGTATCATCCGTTTGGAGCGTTATGTGCGTGAAAGACTCAAGCGCGATATCTTTTTCAACACTACGGTAGGTACCTGGGCCAGTCCTTTTTGGTATCATTTTACGGATGCTACTTGGCGACAGGAGGGCGATTATGGAACCATTGGCAACAACGCTATTGATCGAGAAAACTGGATTACTTATCGCGACAGACTGGTGTACCAAAACTATGTGGCGAGTTCACCGCTGTGTCCTATCAATACCTTGATGACTCATGGGTTCATTCTCACCCGCTTTGGACAGGTGAGCAAGAATATGGACTATGAGGCATGCAGACGTGAGTTGCGTTGCGCCTTTGCCTGTGGATCGGGTATGGTGGAACTGTACAACGACTATGCCTTGATGAACAATATCGCTGACGGCAAATTGTGGAGCGACTTAGCAGAGTGCATACAATGGCAGAAACGCAATGCCGATGTCTTGCCCGATATACATTGGGTTGGTGACAATCCTTGGAATGGCGTCAAGACAGCGGTTTATGGTTGGGCTGCATGGAATGGAACAAAGTCGGTGTTGACGCTTCGCAATGGTGGAAATGACGAGCAAACATACCAGTTTACACTTCGTGAGGCGCTTAACATTCCTGCCAACGTGAATGGAAGTGTAGTATTGCGCAAATCGTTTGGCGAACAAGCTGCTTTGAATGGGCTGAAGGAGGGTGTATCCATTGACATAGACCGCTCCCTTATCGTAAAATTACCAGGCAGCAGCGTGTATAGTTTCGAAGGCTTGGATGCTTCGGTGTCTGCCGTAAATGTGACATCCATCGCCCTTGTCGCTGAGCGTGACAATAGACAGGTAGAAGTTGGCAAGACCTTTGTGCTGCGAACCAATGTGTTGCCCACCGATGCTACTTATCCCGTCTGTGCGTGGACATCGAGCGACACAGGGACGGCAACTGTGTACAACGGTTGTGTAAAAGGACTGAAGCCAGGAAAAGTAATGATAAAAGCGATGGCATTGGACGGCTCGGGCGTGGAGACAGAAATCGAGATAGAAGTAGTGAAGGCGACGATAGGTGAGCAGCAACCATATGCCGTGAACTTTGACAAACAGACACAGCCAGTAAATACACAAAGGCATTTGAACGCAATCTCACTCACAGCGGACAACAACACGGCGCAACTGGTGACGATTGGCAGTAGGATGCCTTATGTAGACCTTACTGCCGACGACGCCAAGCGTTTTGTTTGCAAGACTGGAGCGACACTGACGGTAAAATTTGATTATGCTGGTACTTGGATGCATGGCTATGTGTATGTTGATGAAGACCATGACAAGCAGTTCTCCTTCTTAGAGGAAAATACCAATCAGCAAGGCAGCGAGCTACGTGCTTTTAGCTTTTACTCGGGCAATGCGTTTCAAGATGAATCGGGAGTAAATTCCTTAGGAGAGAACATTAGTGGCAATGCGCGTAACATTCTTAATCCACCATCGTTCACGGCTCCCAAGAAGACTGGCGACTATCGCATGCGGTTCAAGATTGACTGGAACAGTGTAGATGCTGGTGGACGCAAGGCAGTTGACGGCACTTGTACGGGGTACAATGGCATACTGACCAATGGAGGTGTGATAGTGGATGCTATCTTGCAGGTTGAGAATGACTTAACTGACATTGAACAGGTGGAAACAGATAGTGTGGGGCAACCTGTTTTTTATGATTTGCATGGCAGGCATTTGGATAAAGCACCTGTGCATGGCGTGTATATACAGAAGAGCAATTCGGCAAAGAAGATTGCAAAATAGACTTGTTTGCCTGTAACATTACAAAAATGCAATGCGTATGAACAAACCGAAACGGTGGGATTTTTGTTCATACGCATTTTTCTTGAGGGATATGGTTTGCTTTACGGTTGTGGCAAGAAAAGGATGTTGTCGGGTAATGGACGCTCCGTGATATTGCGACTGGCATAGCCTACCTGCAATTCCTGTCCCATGTAGTCTTCAAAGTATCGAACCTCAATTTCATGAAAACCTGGCTCGAGTGCCACTTTTCCTTCAGCTCTTCGTGCACTGTGTCCGCCATCGTTGTCAACAACCAATTGGTTATCAATCAATAATTTGCTACCGTCGTCTGAGTAGGTGTAGAAGCGATATACGCCACGTTCTTTTATTTGGATGTATGCACGGAAGATATAAGCAAAATGGTCGTTTTGCTTTGCGTTGCTGATAAAGAAGTTTTTCATTGTTCCACTCTCTACCTTTTTCAACGTGTGAATGTCTTTGGTGTGCTTAATCTTACCTTCAAAATACGTGTATGCTACCCCCTGCTTGGATGGCTTCACAGGTTTTGCTGGCAGATAGTTCATCGTTCGTTCATCTTTCGATGTGAGTGCAGACGGATAGTAGAAAGTGTCTTCTTTCTTCTTGGCTGTCCGTACCCATGTGTCAAATTTGCGCTGACCTTCGTATAGCTCGATGATTCTACCGCCACGGTCTACTTTTCCATACGCATCAAGACCACTCGCACGACCATAACCTAAGGCAATATTATATTCCATGCCGATAAAATCGTTGTCGTGGTCGTGTCCGCAAAACACGCCCATTACATCTTTCATGTCGATGAAGGAAGCAAACATGCCCGAATTGATATTGGATGAACAGACCTCACCGTCTCCATAGTTCCCCAAGTAATCGTTGCGAGCCACGACATGCTTGAACTCTACCAGCGGTATATGAAAGAAAGCAAGTGCTGGGAGTGGCTTATTACTGTTGGCTTGGGTATATTTCTTACTTTCTGTCCGATACCATTGTATTTGGTCAAAGTGTATCCAATCGTATGCACCATACTCTTTGATTGGCTGATAGTCGTTGGAGTCAATGCAATAAATCAAGGCTGCTGGTTTGTCGCTGCTCTTATTTGAAGAATAAATAGGAATAGAACAGTTGCCATACCCCGTGATGTTGGTTGCCCCTATACATCCTGCGTAATAGGGAGAGGCTGTAAGCTGTTGGTATATTTCTTTTTTACTCCTCACCTCGGCATCATGATTTCCCATTACAACCACAAAGGGCAGATGAGAATTTTCAAAGATTTGGATGATTGATTTCCAACCTTCTGCGGCAGGTTGTTCGGTTACAATGTCGCCTGTAAGAATGGCGATGTCGGGCTTTTCAGTTTGTATGACCTCCTGAATGATTGCTGAAGTTTGCTTACAATTAGCTGATTTCGCATCCCAGTGAATGTCTGTAAATTGAGCTATCCTAAACTTTCCGTCATGGAAACGGAACGTGTGTTGACTCCATACATTAAAGGTGGTTAGGAATGTCAATAGCAATGACAAGAAAAGTGACTTTTTCATTATTTGTAAGAATGGATAAATGAATAAATTTTATAATTGGGCAGCGCCTAAAATATTACTGTCTTTGAGCTTAGAAAAGATGATTTGAACGCCTTCGGCTTCTTTCGGGAACAAGAAATTTTCGTGCATCGACTCATACATTGATTGCTCAAAGAGAGAGTGCGACAAAGAGATTCCGCCTCCGATGATGATGGCTTCTGGGTTGTATGCGTACAGAATTACTTGCAATAATTTTCCTAAATGGAAGCCTAATTCTTTCCATTTTTCGAGTGCGGCTTGGTCTCCTTGTGCGGCTTTCAATGCTTCTTGCTGCCCCGTTGTATGCCATTTGTTGAACAACTGACTGCTGGTGTAGTCTTCGTAGATGCTATCCAAATAAGGAATACAGCCGATTTCGCCAGCACCAGTATGAACTCCTCGGTACACCTCTTTGTTGATAACGATGCCGGCACCGACACCTGTTCCCAAGGTGATGCCTACAAAGTCTCTGAAAGGTTGCCCCGCTCCCAGCACATTCTCTGCGGCAACAAAGCAATTCACGTCATTGTCTACCCTTGTTTCCAAGTTAAAGCGTTGTTCAAGAATTTCCTTTAGATGTACCTCTGTCCACGAAGGTATGTTTTGAACATGGTACACAATGCCCTTCTTGTAATCTACAATGGAGGGTACTGCTATGCCTATGCGTTCAACTGATGATTGGTTGAGCCGTGTTATCATTTGTGCGATTTGCTCTAACACTTCATTTTGAGTTCCGTTGGCAAGGCATGGCTCTTGCAAGGAGGCTTCAATTTGCCCATTTCTTACTCTCGCAGCTCTAAGATTGGTGCCACCAAGGTCGATGGCTATACATGTTGTCGTTGTTTGATACATGTTTGTTTTTTTTATCAATAAAAGTGTTAGAGGGAATGTTTACCAACCCCAACCTGTTGTTCTAATTTTTTGTCACTCCAAAGTAAGATGACTTTAAAGGGTACGTTCGTTTGAATAGTGACCTTAGGCTTCTCCTCTTTAGAGTTGCGTTTTTGTACTTTGAAGGAAATAAGTCCATCCTGACCATAAGGATACTTATCAATGCCATAAGCATCTAACAGGTTGACATCCATGGTAATGGTGTTCTGTTCATGGTTAGCTCTAATGCCAAAGATGTATTCGATGAGCTCGGCAATGGGAGGAAGCCCTGTCCAACCCACAAAGTCCTTGCGAGCCATGAAGCCGGGATTGCTACTTTCGGGTGCATAATATTCAAAGAAAGTACCAGTCTTCTTGTATACCTCCAGCACGTTGTTATAATGATTCATGGTAATATCCCATGCCAACTGCCGATATCCTTTGTCTACGAGCCCGGAGATGATCATGTAATTGGTGCCTGGCCATACGCCTCCAACCCAATAACGCCCATTAGCCTTGTATTTAGGATGACTATGCGAGAGGGAAGGGATGCGATGCGGACGATTAAACTTCGTGGTATCGGTCAAGTGAGCAACCAGTTTGTCCAACCGTTCTTTGGACAACACGTCGGTATGTAGCGCCCAATAGGCATAGATACCTTGTGTAGTGCTAAGACTGTTGTCTGCATATTGGTCATAGAGAAAGCCATCTTTGTCGCTCCACATGTTGTCGTTAATGTATTGTGAAAGGTGCTTTATGTCATCTTCGAAGGTTTCTATCTCTTGCCAACGTTCCAAGTAGAAGCCCATTTTCAACAAAATCTTAGCCACCATAATTTGTTGCAAGCAGGCATCTAACCATATCATGTGTCCATGACTGTAGATGGTGTTGTATCCGTCTTGTACTCGTGGCATGTTATCCATGCCCGTTCCCCAGCCACTCGACCAATAAGTACCATTGCGCCAAGTACGATTTAGCTTTAACCATTTGTAGTATGCTGCCAGTACAGGGAAGACCTTGTTGAGCCGATTGTCATCGCCAAACTGTGTATAATACAGCCATTCGGACCATGGCAGAATATTGGGACCCGTGCTGGTAGGGTCGTATCTGCCGAAACAATCGCTACCATCGGCACGTATCTCTCTACAAATAAAGCCGTCGGGATGTTGCTTGGCATAAAAGTTGTCTAAGCTTTTTTGAAATGGGAAGAAGTTTTTACCATATCGGCAGAACATCGTGATAAAGGCATTGTCCCACATAAAGATGTTTCCATTGTAGGCTGGAGCGATATAACTGGTTACAAATCCAGAGTCATCTAACGGCTGACAGATGTTTTTAATCCCTATTTCCCATGCCTTCCAGTACATCTCTATTTCCTTGTTGTGCCCTTCCCAATAGGGAGATGGCAACACTTTTTTGGCTTGTGCAAAGGTTCCCGGTTGGGTCTTCTCAACCTTAGCCGTACGAAAACTGTTCTCTGCCACTAACGTTTCCATGACGTAGGTGTTCTTGTAAGGAAGTTTGTACAAAGGTGACCCCGACGATATTAGGTTTTGTGCCATCATGTTCAGTGGCAACATGATACCGAGGAAGAGAAGAAGTTGATTAAGTTTTTTCAGCATAATTGATGATGTAAGCTTTGATAAGTTATCTTGCGATAGGATTTCTTTATAGTACATTCCAGTTTTTTGTTTGTATCTTATGTGTGACTGGTAAGTGTAATTTAGAGTATTGACGATTTTTGAGACGAATAGAGCAATCCACAATTATAGTCGCATCAGTTTTTTAATCTTCCAGAAGATTTCCGTATTGTCCATGAATCCAGTAAATTCTTCTGCACCAGGGCCGAAAGCGTATACGGGAACCATAACGCCAGTGTGACCAGTGCTTGCAAATTTTGCTTCAATGCGTCCAGTTGCTAAGTCACCCCCGTGTAAAGTAAGACCTCCCGTTTCATGGTCAGCAGTTACGACAACTAACGTTTCACCATCTTTGGCAGCCCATTTCATGACTTCACCAATGGTACGGTCAAAGTCGTGCAGTTCTTTCATGAGCATATCCAGTTGATTAAAATGTCCATAGTCGTCTAATTGTGACCCTTCAACCATCATGAAAAAGCCATTCTTGTTTTGATTCATTAAGCTGATACCTTTCATGGTAGCGCGAGCAAGTAAGTCGCCACGCTCATCAGGAAGGGGAGTGTCCACCTCGTAAGGCACGCAGAATACCTTTCCGCTTTCCCATTTTTCTAATTCCTCCCACGTCCTGGCAATGTAGTAGCCTTGATTTTTCAACTCTTCGAAGATGTTACGACCATCTTTCCTGTTCGTGAAATACTTGGCTCCACCACCAAAAGCAAAGTCAACGCCACTGGTTGGATAGTCAGCTACGATTTCCTGTTCGTTATCCCTGTTGATGTTATGGCAGCAGAAATCGGCAGGCGTGGCATCCCATAAGCGACATGTCACAGCAATTCCCGCATCTTTGCCTTTTCGTTTTGCAAGATCTATGATTGTTGTAAGCGGTTTCCCTTCTGGGTCAACCCCTACAGCATGGTATTTCGTTTTGTGTCCTGTTGCCAATGCTGTGCCACCTGCGCCCGAGTCGGTGATGAGCTTATCGGTGCAATGAGTAGCCGACAGTCCAATGTATTGTGCGTTGTCGAGCCATAAACGTCCTCGATTGCACACCCAAGCGGCATAGACATCCATCAGCGACATGCCGTCGCCTATCATTAAGATAACATTTTTTACTTTCTTACCTTTGGGAGCTTTGAGCTTTTCAACCTTGTATGGGTGCTCCATGGTGTATGTTTGCATGTTGGTATTTTGTGCAAATCCATAATGGATGCTTCCAAGGAGTAAATATAATATAATTGATAGTTGTATCTTCATTTTTTTCAAATAAGAAAGGACAACTTGACCGTACGTACATTTGTAGTAGTCAAGTTGTCCTAAGGTTTTTACTCTACACTCGCTTCTATAGAAATTTTGTATGCAGTCAACTTCCCAATGCTCTCAGGAACGGTTTCTCTTAAGACCCAGGATGCAGGGGCAAGGACGAAAATGGCATAATCCGTATTTTTGCAAGCAATTGACAGATTGTATCCCACTATGTCTTTTGCCAATCCATTTAACTCGTCAACAATATTGCTCTTTACTGTTCCTATAATAATATTCTTTTCTTTTGAGGCGAAACTGTTGAGAATAGGAGCAGCTGTCCGAATCTGTTTAGAGGTATTGAAACGTATGGTTGAGAATGGCACCAATATGTCAAGAGGTTTTTCAACATTTGTTTTTGTCATGATAGGAAGATACTTCAGGTTGCATTCACTTGAAATATGGATGCTTTTTTCTTCATTAATCTTATGGTTGAAAAGAATTGTACTCCCCTCTATGTTCATTCCTGCATATTTTTGGAAAGCAAAGCTGCTAAAACGGTTAGTATTTACAGCGAGTATTGTCGTACCTACCTGAGCATTATAGACTTGTGGGTAGTTTATGACGTCTGAACGGTCAACGACAGCGATGGATATCTTCTTGCCGTTGGAGTTTATATAGTTTGACACTTCTCCATAATTTTCTATGGGTTTATCTTTAAGTTCAGAAATGAAATAAAAATCAACAGTTTTGTTCTTGTCCCATTCCTTCTTTTCTTCTATGGACTGATTGTTGGGTATTACTCCCCATTCTTCTTTTAGGCATGAGGATAAAAGTAGACAACCGAAAGCAATTGCGATATATTGAATTTTCATAAGACATGATTATTTAAGTTGTAAAATAGACAATACAGGACAGTGGTCTGATAATTCTTTTTGGTTTAGAAATCTCTCAAGAACTTTGCATGATTGTAAATACCATTGTCCTTTCGAACCAAAGATAAAATCTATTTTGGACACTCCCATATATGTACCATTGTCGTTATCCATTCTTTCGTAACGAGTGAGATATTGATTGATGACTGAAGAACCAACTCCCTGATTCATATCGCCAGTTAAGATGGTTGGGAGGTTAGAACTCGTTATTTCGTCAGAAGTGATTACTTTTGCTTGTTCCAATTGCCCGCCAATATGGTCAAGGTGAGTTGAAATAATGCGGATTGTTTTGCCCGATGGTAACAATACGTCTGCAGCGATAACGCTACGTTGGTCGGCAGAACCTTTAGGGCGAGGTAACTGTTTACTTATGACGTTCATGATGGGATAACGGCTGAGAATGGCGTTGCCATACAATTCGTTCATACAATACTTGTAATTTGCTTCAGGATATTCACCTTGTTTGTTAGAAAGATTATAAGAATAACCGAACGTTCCAAACATATGAAGATTTAATGCGAGTTCTTGAACAACATCCCTGAATTTACCATTCTTTTGTTGTCGAGAGCTACGGTTTTCCACTTCGTTTAAACAGATGAAGTCGGCTTGTTCTCCTTTTAGTAAATCAGCGTAAGGTTTTGTATCAAAATCAGGTTCAAATGACCTGACGTTGAATGTGATTACCTTTACTGTCTCTTGCGCGTAAATAGGAATGACGCACAGTAATAATATTCCTAATAGTATCTTTTTCATGTCAGTATGTATTAATAACCTTTATTTTGCTTTAAATTTCCTCCATTGCTTTTCTTTACTTCCGAATCTGGAATAGGGAAGACTTGGTTCTTGACGGGGTCGAAGTTTCTGGCAGGCCATATTTCGCATTCTTGAATACTTGTAATTTTCATTCCATCAGTAGATGAGATGATGCCATGTAAAGGCTTGGCGTATGCTGTCTTCGCATCTCCCCATCTTACAAGGTCGAGATGGCGACTTGGCTGGAATTCAAAAGCAAGTTCACATCTTCTTTCATTTTTCAATTGGGCTTTTGTTGCATGCGAGTTAAGAGGTAGTCCTGCTCGTTGACGTATTTGGTTTATTAACCCAATGGCCTCGGAATTTCCTTCTCCTTTAGTCCAAATAAGTGCCTCTGCTTTCATCAGAATAATATCTGCATAGCGTATAAGTGTCATGCCCAGAGTATTGCTGGCATTGTTGCCACTTGGATTAAGTGTCTTTCCAATACAGTCAGCCGATTCAAAAGGTGCCATAAATTTTTTGAAGAGCATACCAGAGGTGCTTGATATCTCACGTGGATTAACGCCTAACTGTATGTTATGACCAATAAATTGAATGTGTTGTCCAGGGTATAATATTGTAGCATCTCTCCGCTGGTCGTTCTTTTCGTAAGCTTTATACAATTCTAAGGTTGGCTGAAAGTACCCCCATGTGTTGAAATATCCCCAACCTCCGTTTTGGAAAGACATTCCATGGAATTTAGGTCCTTCTTTGGCATTGCCCAACAATGAGAATATGTATTCTTGGCAAAAATTGTTTTCTGGTCGAAATAGCTGAGCATAGTTAGGATATAAACCTCGTTTGTCTTTTCCGCTCATGTTAATGACTTTGTCACACAGTGCGATTACTTTATCATAATACTTAGAATTGAATTGTGCCGCATATAGTGCCGCACGTGCAGCAAAGGCCCATGCCGCAGCTTTGTGTGGGCGACCGTATTCTGATTCAGGTAGCTCAGAGAAATAGGGTAGAAGGCTTGCTGCCTGCTCCATATCCTGAATTATCATGTCGTAGTTTGCCAATACGGAAGAAGGTCGAGGTTGGTCTAATTCTGCCGTTGGCGTTTTTTCTGTAACAATAGGAATTCCACCATTAGGACCATTGTCTCCATAGAAGGGAGCCAACCACAAATATGCAAAAGCACGGTAGAAAAGGGCTTGTCCAATAGCGTTGTCTTTTTTCGTATTGGATATATTCATCTCGGGAACATTACGTAAGACATCGTTTGCCTTTGCTATTAATTGATACATATAGGGCCAGTTGTCTTTTGCATCGCGACCATTAGATGCAGACATTTGAAAGTTTTTTATTTGTGCGGCTTCTGCTTGGGGACGTCCTGTCACTATATTGTCGCTGCAATTTTCAAACCACATAAATCCACGTCCAGTGACTCCTTCTTTGTATGTAAATTCGTGGAACGCATTAAGAGCTTTGTCTACATCTGATTCTGTTTTCCAAAAGTTGACAGAACCCTGCAGTCCATAAGGCTCGAATTCTAAAAAGTCATTGCAACTACTTGCAAGTACAGTAAGTAATATTGCAAATGTGATGTTTCTTATATTCATTTTATAGATGATTTTAGTAAGGTTAGAAATTAAAATTAAGCCCGAAATTAAATGATCGTGAAATAGGATATGTACCCGCGTCAATGCCAAAGTTTCCAACTTCAGGATCTATACCAGTGTAATCTGTAATGGTTAAGAGATTTTCGCAATTTAGATAGAATCTGATAGTGGTATTTGTGAAACCCAATAGTTGTGTGACAGACTTTGGACAAGTATAGCCTACAGTTATGTTCTTCAATCTTAGATAGCTTCCATTTTCCAAATAAAAGTCCGATGGATTGGTGAAGTTACCATTAGGGTCACTTATTAATGCCAAACGTGGAATGCCTGAAGTCTTATCGTAATCCCATGCATTTAATATAGAACTCAACATGTTCCCTCCTTGCTGTCTTCCCGTGAGTGTCATTTGCTTGAATCCGTTATAAATTGTAGATAGTCCTACTCCTTGGAATTGGATACTGAAATCTACGCCTTTGTAGGATGCATTACCTCCAAAGCCAAAAGTTATTTTTGGCATATAACTCCCCATATATTGGTTGTCATCTGCATTAATTTTTCCATCGTTATTGAAATCAACATATTTCAAATCTCCAGGTTTAGCGTTAGGCTGTATAATGTTACTTATGCCTGTTTTTGGGTCTGTCCATTTGTAATTGTTTATTTCATCTTGCGTCTGGAAAATACCATTTGTTTTCAAAACATAAAACGAATACCAAGGATGGCCAACTGTAGAACGAAGTGGACGTTGGCTGTTTATCACGACATCGTGTTCCAATGTGCTTCTTGCTCCTAAGTCAAGCACTTCGTTATGGACGGTAGCAAGGTTGGCATTGAGGCCAAATGTAAAGCCGTGTATTTTCTTTTGGTAGTTGGCACCGAATTCCCAACCCTTATTAACAACATTACCTACGTTTCCGTATGGTTCCACGGCAATACCTGCAACAGAGGTGACTGGCACTTTCTCAATTAAGTCTTTGGTATGCTTGTTGAAATAGTCAATGGTTAAGCTCAGCTCGTTGTTGAATAGGCCTAAGTCCAGTCCTACACCCCATTGTTCAGTAGTTTCCCATTTTAAGTTTTTGGTTCCTATAGATTCTGCGTAAGTTCCGTATACGATATTGTCCAAATTTTTGCCATAGATAATCGGCCATTCTGTTGTTCCTAACGGGACATTCCATGAATATCTGGGTACTAATGCAACATTACCCACCTGCCCCCAGCTTGCTCGTAACTTAAAGAGACTAACAATGTTTTTTATCGGTGCGAAGAAAGGTTCGGATGAGATTTTCCATGATCCTGACAAAGCAGGGAATATACCAGAGTTATTGTTTTTATATAGTTTAGACGTGGCATCTCTTCTCACGCTGGTAGTCGCAAAATATCTGTCTTTCCACGAGTAACCTATTCTCCCAAAGAAAGACATCATTGATTCTTCCCATAAGTTTTCAGAAGGTTTATATTTACTCCAATCACTTGCTTGTCCGAGTGTCGAAGAGTGACGGTCTTCTTGATCGTATC
This sequence comes from Hoylesella timonensis S9-PR14, assembly GCF_000762405.1. GTDB lineage: Bacteria > Bacteroidota > Bacteroidia > Bacteroidales > Bacteroidaceae > Prevotella > Prevotella timonensis_A. The sequence goes on from NZ_JRPQ01000068.1 coordinate 41,776, forward strand.
CCGTAGTGTAAATGCCATAAGATTTATATTTGTCATATTTCATGGTGAAGCCGGCCATGACACTTAAATGGTGTTTGCCGAATACCTCTGCATAGGTGGCTGTATTCTCCCATAGCCAGTTGCTCAGACGGCTATGCTCGATGTTGTGTCTATTCTCTTCCGATTGGTTTCCTGGCTCGGGTATTTTGTGTATAAATTCATCAAATTCAGTGTCTATAAGTCCAGATGTAAACTGAGATTTTAATGTCAATGCAGTGATAGGTTTGAGTTCCAGTGATGTGGTGGAAAATAATTTATGTGTTGGACGTTTTTGGTCTAACCTTTGCAGCATGGCTAAAGGATTTCTAAATTCACCGTAGCCACTGATACCTTTTGCTGCAGCCCATCTTGGTGTGGTTCCATGATAAAGAGGATGCTTATATTCATCGTAGAGGATGTTACCTTCTTCATCGGTGTCATAGAGCGTAGCAGAACGTGGAAAGAAAATAGCATTTGGTAAAACTCCTTCGTGTCCTGTTCCTATGTTTCCTTGTCCATTCGTTAGCTGGTATGTAACTTGCTCACTAAGTTTTAGCCATTTGTTTATTTGAAAGTCTATGTTTCCCTTGCTTCCCAATTTATTGGCGAATGTATTATTCAGAATGCCTGTATCCTTGTCATAACTAATTGATGCAAATCCTTTTAGATTGCCTGCTCCTCCTGAAAAAGAGATGGCATAGTGCTCAAGGTACCCTTTTCTAAAGATAGCATCTACCCAATCTGTTCGTGTTACATTTCCATATGGATATATGGCAGGGTTAGCAGTAGAGGGAAGTTTGCCACCATAAATTTTAACAGCATCAGCCCATACTTTATTGTATTGTTCGGCTGTAAGTGTAGTTGGTAGGTTGATGGCACTTTTTATACTTTTCGATATATTAAAGTTCACCTTTATCTTTCCCTCTTTAGCTTGCTTTGTTGTGATAACGACAACACCGCCCGAACCTACACTTGCGCCATAGATGGCTGCTGATGCTGCGTCTTTTAACACTGTGATGGTTTCAATATCTTCAATGTTGTAAGGTGCACCAGGAACTCCGTCTACAATGTATAATACGCCATCACCACTGTTATAGCTATGGTCAGTGCCTCGTGACCCTCGTCCTCGAATAGATAGAGAAGCTTCCGAGAGAGGGTCTCCACCATTATTCTGGACCATTACTCCAGGCATTGCTCCCTGTAACATGGATGCCAAATTTGAAGGACGACTCTTCATGGATTGATCTATCTTTACAGATGCGACAGCTGTTGAGAGGTCTTGTTTACGTTGGTTTCCGTAGCCTATGGCGACCACCTCAGACAACATGTTGGTATCTTCTTTCAATACGATATTCAGTGAACTACCAACAACTTTCACCTCTTTTGGGGAAAAGCCGACAGATGAGACGTGTAGTATTGTGTTCTGAGTGGCGTTTAATGTAAATTTACCATTCACGTCTGTGACTGTACCGTTGCTGCTACCTACAATTTTAATGGTAGCACCAATAACTGGTTCTCCATTAGTATCGGTTACGGTTCCTGTAATGTGGTCAGCTTTCTGCTGACTCATCTCTACCTTGTTTGCATTTGCATTATATGCAGATGCCATTGTAGGCAAACACAGTGTCAGGGCTGTTAAAGCGGTGACTTTGAACAACTTGTTTTTGTTGCCTACTAAAAAAATAAACTTCTTCATGCAGTTGAAATTAATAGTGATAGTATAATTGATTTAGATTTCTCTTTTTGCCATGCAAAGATAATTAGCGTAGCTTATATTTTTAGCATAAGTGGGTAAAAATAGATACGGTTCTTGTTCTTTTCATAGTTTTGTAATCTATTCGTGATAAATGAGTTGCTTGTATTTCTCTTTTATTGTTGAAAACTTCTTATTAGATTTTAAGACCTTCGGTTCAATGTTGCGAAATTAGTACTTTTCTATTGAAGGTAGATACGTATTTGCGTATTTTAATATTGAAAATGCGCAAATACATCAAATAACACATGGCTCTTTCATTAAAGGCTGGTTCTATGAATTACCGCCGCACATAGTCATTAAATGTTTATGAAATACGTTTTGTTATCTTTTGGCTTCTTTTT
>NZ_JRPQ01000069.1 GCF_000762405.1 Hoylesella timonensis S9-PR14
ATCTTGTTATTAGCACCGAAATATTTGCCTGTTAATGCTTCACCAGCATAGGCAAATCCGTCCATGACGTACGAGAACAAAGTAAATAAGGTCATCAGTAAAGTATTCACAGACAGAATGACATCNCCTTGGCGAGCACCCGCAGAAATGAAGAAGAAATTAACTCCAACTAAAAATAAGGTTCTTATAAAGATATCTGTATTGACCTTGAAGAAACGCTTCAAATCAATTTTCTTCAACAGCTTGTGTGTCCAAGGGTAGCGATTCAAACGCCTATAATATCTATACCAACAGCAGATGGCGATCATAAATCCTGACCATTGGGCAATAAGTGTGCCTAAAGCCACTCCATCAACTTTCATTCCAAACCCATAAACAAAGAAGAGGCTTGCTATGATGTTGATAATATTTTGAAAGATGGACACAACCATTGGTACACGCGTGTTCTGCATACCAATGAACCAACCTGTCATGCCATACAGCCCTAACATAGCTGGTGCGCCCCAAATACAAATAGAAAAATAAATTGTTGCTTGTTCTGCAATCTGTGCCGATGGCTGCATCAGCTCTAATGCAAGCCAACGAATGGGTGTCTGAAAAATGATAAAGGAAAAAGCAATGATAAATCCTATCAATAGCGAACAAAAGAGATGACGCATTATTTCTGTAAAATCTCTCTTCCCTAAAGCCTGCGATGTTAAGCCACTCGTTCCCATTCGTAAGAATCCGAAAAGCCAATACATCACATTAAATATCATGGAGCCAATGGCAATGGCGCCAATATAGACAACATCACCCATGTGACCCACAATTGTCAAATCTATCAGCCCTAAGAGAGGTATGGTAATGTTAGAAATGATAGAAGGTAATGCTAATCTAAAAACTTGCTTCATAACTTATCAAAAGAATAGTGAGTATGGCATCCATGAAGAACTTTCAACGGACAGCTACAATATGCACAACAAAACAAAAACTCTACAGACCAAATCTGTAGAGTTGAAATATAGTTACCTGTATGAAGAGCATTGATAATCACAACATTTTCTCTTCATTGAGTGTTCTATTTAATTAGTTCTTAAAGAAATCTTTAACAGCTTCGTTTGGAACCATTTGTTCATCAAAAACATAAGCACCCGTCTTTGGGCTCTTCACCATTTTGATTACTTTCGTATATGCTCGACCATCCATTTTACCTTCATGGAGGGTAGCGACCGCTTTTTTTGCCATTTGATAATCTCCTTATTACTTAATCTCCTTATGAAGAGTCATCTTCTTCAAAATAGGATTATATTTTTTTAACTCTAAACGCTCAGGAGAATTCTTACGATTCTTTGTCGTTACATAACGACTCGTTCCTGGCAGTCCACTATCTTTCATCTCGGTACATTCCAAGATAACTTGAACTCTGTTTCCTTTAGCTTTCTTTGCCATGACTATTATTCTCCTATTACTTTAATATCTTTCCAATCGCAATAACCTTTTGAAACAGCTTGCTTCAATGCGGCATCAAGACCTACTTTATTAATGAGACGAAGACCAGCTGCGCTGATCTTAAGGCTAATCCAGCAGCCTTCTTCTACATAGTAGAATTTCTTGCTGAAGAGGTTGACATCAAAGCTACGCTTTGTACGATGCTTTGAGTGAGACACATTGTTACCTATTTGTGCCTTCTTTCCTGTGATTTGACAAATCTTAGACATTGCTATCTTAAATTTTTGTTTTCGACTTTTGATACTTATTCCAAACAGGATGCAAAATTACAAATATTTATCGTAATTCCAAAAGAATATTTAAAAGAAATACCTAAATTAAGTTTTTTTATTGGTATTTTCTTTTCAATCCACGAGGAAGACCTCTTCTATCAAGGTAGATTATTCCTTAGAATCAAGTTCTTGATGAGACAGAGTTTCTTTAAGAAAATCAAGAAATAAGCTCAAAGCTTGGTTAGTTGCATTGGCTAAATTCACATCTCGCCCATTATCCTCGGTGAGCTTAAAGGTTCGCATATCATCTTTTGAGCCATACGCAATCCAAATAGTGCCAATAGGAATGGTAGGTGTACCTCCTCCAGGACCTGCAATTCCTGTTATGGCAATGGCATAATCACAGTTTATCGTTTGGCATAACCCCACAGCCATTTGCATAGCTACCTCTTCACAAACAGCAGACTGCTCTTCGATAACTTGCGCATTCACTCCAAGCAAGCGAATCTTCAATTCGTTGCTATATGCGATAATACCGCCTTTGAAATAATTGGAAGCTCCGGGTACAGCAGCTATCACTTCTGCGATTCTTCCTCCTGTACAACTTTCTGCGGTTCCTAAGGTTTTATTTGAATCATATAGAAACTGTTGTATTTCTCTACTGATTACTTTATTTTCAAAATTCATGATGATGATGTATTATTTTTATGCAGCTATATCTGTTTCAATCTCTTACTATTCAGCTTAATCACTACTGAAAATACGGTCTACTTAAAAGTTACTTTGCTAAATGCAGGTTGATCGATACTGCAATAATCATGATCTAAATATTTATAATAGCCTGTAATTCCTATCATCGCAGCATTATCTGTGGTATAACTGAATTTAGGAATGTAAATAGTCCAACCATATTTATCTGCATGTTCATGGAATGCATTCCGCAAACCATTGTTAGCGGAAACACCACCTGCCACTGCAACATGCTTAATACCTGTCTGCTTGACTGCCATTCTTAATTTCTTCATGAGAATATCTACAATCGTAAATTCAAGACTCGCTGCAATATCTGTTTTATGCTTCTCTATGAAATCAGGATCATCAGCCATCCATTTTCGCAAACTGTATAAGAATGAGGTTTTTAAGCCAGAAAAGCTGTAATCCATGCCTTCGATATGTGGTTCTGAAAATTGATAGGCATGAGGATTTCCCTGCCGTGCCAATTTGTCAATGATAGGTCCACCCGGATAACCAAGTCCCATCACCTTTGAACATTTATCTATCGCCTCGCCTGCTGCATCATCAATGGTTTGTCCCAATACCTGCATGTCATTATAGGCATTCACCTTCACTATTTGAGAGTTACCACCAGAGACGAGTAAACAGAGGAATGGGAACGGAGGCTGATGGAAGTCCTCCTCATTTTCTTTGATGAAATGTGCCATGACATGCCCTTGAAGATGATTGACATCAATCATTGGAATACCTAACGAACGGGCAAATCCCTTCGCAAAACTAACACCTACCAATAAGGACCCCATCAATCCCGGACCTCGCGTAAAAGCAACAGCATCCAACTGGTTCTTTGAGATGCCAGCTTTCTTTAAGGCTTGGTCTACTACTGGAACCACATTTTGTTGATGAGCACGAGATGCTAATTCTGGCACAACACCTCCATAAGCTTCATGAATCGCCTGTGATGCAGTGACATTACTTAATAATATGTCGTTACGAAGTACAGCTGCAGAAGTATCGTCACAACTACTTTCTATACCTAATATATAAATATCTCTCATCCTTTATCAATTATCTATTTACCTTTCCTATGTTATAACACTCTCGGGGCGTGCGACTCTCAAAACGCAATCGGTTTTAAGACTTTAATGTGTCAAGATTTCAACTCCATGCTCGGTCATAACAAACGTATGCTCCCATTGTGCACTGGGGAGTTCGTCTCCTGTTATCACTTCCCATCCAAACGGGTCGTCTGCATCAATATATACTTTCCACGTTCCCATGTTAATCATCGGTTCTATGGTAAACACCATTCCTGGAACCAATAACATACCTGTTCCCTTATGACCGTAATGGTTCACATTGGGTTCTTCATGAAACTTCAAACCAACACCGTGTCCACACAAATCTCTAACTACACCGTAATGATATTTTTCTGCGTGCTTCTGAATAGCATGCCCTATATCCCCCACAAAAGAATAAGGTTTAGCAGCCTCTGCACCAATTTCCAAACATTCTTTGGTTACTCGTACCAACTGCTCTTTCTCTGGAGTCGTTTTTCCAATAATAAACATTCGGGAGGCATCAGCATAATATCCATCAACGATGGTTGTCATATCCACATTGATAATATCACCTTCTTTTAGCACATCAGACGTTTTTGGAATGCCATGGCACACCACTTCATTGATGCTTGTACAAACGCTTTTAGGAAATCCTTCATAATTCAAACAGGCTGGAATGGCATTATGCTCTTTACAATAATTCATGCAGATATCGTCTATTTCCTGCGTATTCATACCTGCATGGATATGACAAGCCACTTCATCTAATACCCCTGTGTTCACTACCCCACTTTTGCGGATACCTTCTATCTGTTCTGGGGTTTTTATCAATTCGCGAGTAGGAACTAACTTACCTTTATTCTCCCAATACATCACTTGCTTATCAAGTTCTGTCAAAGGAACACCCTGTAAGCTATGCCATCTTTTTTTTCTCTTAAAATTCATATCTACTGATCAATTTGAGTAGTCTACAAAAGTACATCAATTTATAGATAATACAAAACATTATTCTATCTTTTTGGAGAGGTACACAAAAAAGTAGTGTGTATCTTCGGCTTTTTCATTGAAGAAAGGTTACGGGTTGTGAAACCGCCATCTTTTTTCTTTTCGTTTCACAGCAGTTACCCTTCAATGAAAATGCTACATTTTTTATTATTTTTGGTAAAGATATCCGTTGTTTTTGTCCTGTAAATTTACCAAAAAACGACCATTAAAAATCTTCAAAATAGAAAAATTTAATAGGCAAACGACCAACAAAAATGCGCTGATTTTGTAAAAATAGACGTCTTTTCAAGTTAGAACATTGACTTAATGCGCTTGGAAACACTCTTTAGAGATGTTATTCACATGCTACAATGGCATTAAAGCATGCAAATAGAAGGCTTAGAGTAATGCTTTAGCAGCCAAGAAAGGGTAAAAACAAGAAAGGAACAAGAAGAATTACGCGTAACGTATTCAATAACAAAAGGTTATGAACATTGCTCATATTTAGCGTATTTGCGACCAACAATGACGTTGGTGGTTTTCACGAGAGTTATAAGAGGCACTTTGTAAAGAAAATTCAGCATTTATAATCTTACAACATAGCGTATTCGTCAGTTTACATACGCTGCTTATTTGGTGCTGTTTGCTGTAAAAATATCTTTTTTATGTCAAAGAACCGTGGCGTATATCAACGATGTTCTATTGGGTAAGCCATCATTCCACCTGTGTTATCTCTTAGGGCATTCACTAATAATGTTTCAATGCCCGATCCATCTCTCGCTGATCTTCTTTTTCTTTCAAACTTTGGCGTTTGTCATACTCTTTCTTACCTTTTGCCAAGACGATATCCACTTTTGCCCTACCTTTCTGGTCGATAAAGAGCAACACAGGGAGAATGGTGTTTCCGGGATTTTTGGCATCAATCTCCAAACGTCGTATTTCTCGTTTTGTCAATAACAGTTTACGATCTCTCCGAGCTTCATGATTAGAAAACGAACCATAAAAATAAGGACTTATATTCATGCCTTTAACCCAAATCTCACCGTTATTGATATAGCAAAAGGCATCCACCAACGACGCTTTGCCTAAGCGGATGGATTTTATCTCCGTACCCGTGAGAACAATTCCTGCGGTATAGGTATCTATAAAAAAATATTCAAAAGAAGCCCTTTTGTTCTTAATTTGAATGGGGCTTTTCTTCCGAAGTGCTTGTTCATCTTTATTCATCATCAAATAATTTTAGCAAACTTATCAATATGCTGATCTACATAGTTTGCAATCTCGCTTGTCCAACGTTCTTCGTTTTCAACAAACGTATCATCATAGTCGTCAAATTCAGGATACTTTTCAAACAAAGCCATAAATTCATCATCCGAACAATCGCGCTCAATTTCCGCACCATATTTACGGTATAGGTTATGACATTTTTTCATAATTCTAAATAAGTCTATCATTCCCCACGCTCTCACTGCTTTATCAAACGGATTATGAAAGATAAATGCACCATAACCATTATGGATTAACTGGATAAAGCCGCCGTCCATTACCTCCTTATGAAGAATGTCGTAAGCCAATAACGTAATTTGATCGGCATTTAGCTGACTCATCGTATCAGCCGTCAGCTCTCCACCAATGGCTTGATAAATAGCATCAATAAAGGTTTGGAGAAAAGCATCCATCCCCTGTTCAGCAGCTTTCTGCAAAGCGGTATCTCTAACTGTAACTTCTAACATATCTTTGTTTCTTCGTGCAAAGATATTTATTTTTTACTAATATTCTATCATTCCTTTGCGATATTTCAATAACTAACCATGCCGACAAAACATTTCAAACAAAAACGCAGCAACAATCAATGAAACATAAATTATTCGTATTCTTTGCTCGTTGTATTCAAAAAAGAATTATATTTGCAGCGGTTAAAGAAAGAGAGATAAAATGCAACCATCAGAACAAACAATCAATCAAATTGAACGTACCATTCGTAAAATTGCACAGAAATTTTCCGAAGAGATAGAATCTGTGAACATCACAGACATACATCTAAGAGTAGGTCAAGACAGTGGTGAGCTAAGAGCTTATAATGACGATGATCAAGAAATTACACGATGTGTTATTTCTGAATGGATTGATTACAAAGAAGACGATTTTTATGATGTGGTGACAGATATCTTAAGAACGAATCTTAAGAAGCATAGCCACCTCGTTGACCAAATGAATATTCTAAAACCCTTCAGCTTTATTCTTGAAGATGAAGACGGTGAACATCTTGCAGAACTCTATGTGGCAGACGACGATACTGTGATTATTGGAAAAGATTTGATGAATAATTTGGAAGAGGACTTAGACTCTTTCTTAGATCACCTATTAAATGAAAATCTTTCATAAACGTCAAAAGAGCTTTTTTGAAGCTCTTTTGATGTTAGGCTGGTTCTATAAATTACCACCGCACATAGTCATTAAATGTTTATGAAATACGTTTTGTTATCTTTTGGCTTCTTTTT
>NZ_JRPQ01000070.1 GCF_000762405.1 Hoylesella timonensis S9-PR14
TATTGATTTTTTCTATTTTGAAGATTTTAGATGGCCGTTTTTTGGTAAAATAATAAGACAAAAACAATGGATTCGTTGCCCGCAGAAGATGCACATGCTTGCCGAAAAAGCCATAGGGGCAAAGCGTAAGCACGTTCAGCCAAAGCAGCCCGCCGAGCCACCTGACTTGCTTACGCTTTGCTCCTGAATCAACCAACGATCTGTCCGTCGAACAGTCGCACGATGCGATGGGCAATGGAGGCGTCATGCTCGTTGTGAGTAACCATGACGATGGTGGTTCCCTCGCGATTGAGTTCGGTGAGCAGGCCCATCACCTCGGCACCGTTTTTCGAGTCGAGATTACCGGTCGGCTCATCGGCGAGAATCAGTTTCGGCCCAAACACCACGGCCCTGGCGATGGCCACACGTTGCTGCTGACCACCCGAGAGCTGGTGAGGGAAGTGCTTGGCGCGATGACTGATGCCCATGCGTTTCATGATGTCCTTCACTTTCTGCTTGCGCTCGGCCTTCGACATGCCAAGGTAGGTCAGGGGCAGCTCGATGTTTTCTTCCACGTTGAGTTCGTCAATGAGGTTGAAGCTCTGGAACACGAAGCCTATCTCTCCCTTGCGCACGTCGGTGCGATCCTTCTCCTTTAGCGCCGACACTTCCTTGTCGCCTAACCAGTACTTGCCGCCCGTGGGATTGTCGAGCAGTCCGAGGATGTTGAGCAGGGTTGACTTGCCACAGCCCGAAGGCCCCATGATGGCAACAAACTCCTTGTCTTCTACTTGGAACGACACATTGTTAAGCGCAATGGTCTCCACTTCTTCCGTACGGAACGATTTGCTTAAATTTTCTACTTTGATCATATTCTTAAAATATTATGGTTTTTATATGTTTTATGGTTTGTAGTCCGGTCTATCGGATGTTCCTTTCTTACTCTTGTTTCAGATACTCCACCGGGTTGCTGTTGGCCACGCGCCAGCAGTTGATTGCCACAACGGCAACGATGATGAGCAGCACGAGGACGATTGTCACGAGGAACGGCCACACCGTCAACGCGATGCGGTTGTCATAGAGCTGCAGCCACTGTGCGGCTACCCAGTAAGCACCGACAGCCCCTATCAGCACGGCAGGAATGGCTGTGCGAAGGATGTTCAGCTGGAAAATGCGCATCACGTCGCCCACGCAAGCACCGTTCACCTTGCGGATGGCTATCTCCTTGTGACGACGGTTCACCTCGTCGCTGACATAACCAATAAGTCCCATCAGCGCGATGAAAAGCACCACGATGCCAACCGTCATCACGCCGTTACGGAAATTCCGAGTCGCAACATACTGCATGTTCTTGAGATTCTCCACGCTCTCAACCATGACTGTTTTGCCCGGGAAGAACCGCTGAAGCCGCGTCTGGATGTCGGTCAGCTTCTCTGCGCTGAAATCGTCCAGCTGAATCAACAGGTAATTGTTCATCCAGTTGGCCGCACGTCCGTAGAAAATCACAGAGGGTCTGTCCCTCCCATTGTTCTCGGCACTGCCCAGATGAATGTCACGATAGACGCCAACGATGGTCAGTAAATCTTTGTTTTCGTTGCCGCTATGCTCACTGATAATCACCTTCCGACCTACCACGTCGTCCCATCCGCGCAGCTTCTTCATCATAGAGGCAAAGTCTTGACTCACCATCACTTGCTTGAGACTGTCGCTGCCCGATGCGAAGACACGGCCGGCAACAATAGGAATCTGCAGCATATCAAAGTAATGGTCGGCGACGGTGAAGAGATCGGCGATATTGAACAGTTGTGATTCTTCTCCGGGAACAGTTACGTTGTTACCACTCATACCATAGAAAGGAAACGTATTGCATGCCGACACCTGACGCACGCCGCTCATACGTCCTACCTCGTCGTATGCCGTCTGCCGTTCATCGGGCTGCAGTGCACTGATATTAACTGATGCGAGACCGGCACACTGATAGCCCAAGTCAAAGCCAACCGTATGTCTATACTGCATGCTGACAATGAAAAGCAGACCTAAAAGGAAGCTCACCATGGCAAACTCAAGCCCCAGCAGCGCTACCTTCCAGCGACGCCTGGCCTCAACATAGCCATGAAATGCAATGGTCACGGGCATGCGGTTGTAAAGCCATCCGGGCACGATACCTCCCACGAAGAGCACCATCAACGCAATTAAAAGCAAAATCCACGCACCACGATTGAATACCAACACAGAGAGCGGAGCCGACAACAACTGTTCGATTGTGCCATGGCAAGCCCACAACAGAGCTGCTCCTAACATGAGGGCAAGCACGAGATGCAGGCACACTTCGCTGAAGGTGATGCTGTAGACGGCTTCACGTCCGGCACCATAGCATTTTCTTACCGCCATCTCACGGGCACGGCTGACCAAATTACCCACCACAATCAGCACATAGTTGAGTATCGAGGCAGAGAGCAGAATGATGGCCAGGAGCGACAGAATCCAGAACATCTGGCGTATATTGTCCGCCTCCGTGTAATAGCGAGATATGGGGGTGACCTTGTAAGTGAGCCACGTGCCGGACTGTTGCAGCTCCTTGACGGGATAATGTGTCTGTATCATGCGGTGTATAAGGGGCTTCAACGAATCGGGAGAGACACCTTTCCTGAGACGTACGAAACTGATGTAACGGTCGTTACCGACCAGGTTATCCTGACCGTCGTAGCTAAAATTCTTCTGCGTCTTCATAGATCCGATCACATCATAGTTGTGGAACGTTGAGTTGTGAGGATAATCCTCGTAGACACCTACGATGGTCAGCTTCAGGCCCGACATTTCCTTCGACTGGATATGCCGACCCACAACGTTGCCGCCCAAGCGCTCCGCCGTCGAGCGATTCACCACACAACAGAATGGTTCCGTGAGTGCTCGGTCAGCATCACCCTCGAGGATGCGGGCTGGAAACATACGGAAGAAGCAGCTGTCGGCAAAGTAGACATCGGCACGGACACGTACTTTGTCATCAGTTTCCACCTCTCCATCGGTCACGATTGGATTGGTGCGCGTAGCCAGCTCCACCTGCGGAATGGTTCGTTTCATCATCAGTACCACGCCGCCCGACGTATTCGAACCCTCCGTGAACTCCTGCGCCTTCATCTTGAAGCCCTCGGTCACACGGCAGATACGGTCGTAATCGGGATAACACTGGTCGAAAGTCTGTTCATAATAAATCTCGGCAATGATAACCGCACTGACACTCAATCCGAGTGCCAAACATAGAATCTTGGCCACATTGTGTTGCCTGCGGCGGAAGAGATTGCGCCAAGCCATGGGACAAGACTGTTGAATAAGATGCAACATAGTATAGATAATTAATGTAATACGTGAATATCCGAAGACCCTGATTTGTCCAATTGTCGCTGGATGGGGTTGCCCTTGATGCGGATGTCGCTTGAGCCAGAGGCTTTGGCACTGACAGAACGGGTGGCGAAGCAATAGACATCCGACGAGCCGGAGCATGTGGCCGACACGTCTTTCGCCTTGAGATCGTAGGCTCTCACATCTGAAGAACCAGAACAGGTATATACGGCTTTCGACACTTTGCCAGCCAGACGAGCATCGGAAGAACCCTGCAAGCGAACTTCCAAGCTATTGGCCGTCAACTGATTTACCGTAACATCACTCGAACCGCATGCCTCCAACCGCACTGCCGAGGCATTGAGCGACCGAATGAGCACATCACACGCACCGGAAGCCGTGACCGACTGCAAGTCGGGTGCCTGTACATAAACCGTGAGGTGATGATTGCCTGAATGAAAGCCGGGGTCAGACTTTTGCTTGATGGTCAGCACTTGATTACGCACTTCCATCTGCAACTTCGGCAACATGCTGGACGAGCCTACCGCCTTTACACGGTAGCTTTGATTGCTACTCTGCACAAACTCTACATTGATGGCTCCGGAGACTTCGATTGCCGAGAAACCTCTCAGCGGGTAAGTTCTGCTTTCGTCATTGGCAACTTCGTATGAGTTGGCTTGTACAACGATACATGATGACAGCAAGACAAGGACAGCTGTCATGCAAAAAAAGATTTTCTTTTTCATATTTATTCTTGTTTGATGTTATTTACGGGGTTCTCGTTGCTGGCCATGTAGCTTTGGATAGCCACAGCGCAGAACGAGATAAGCAGCACGAGGATGCCGGCAACGATAATCCACGGCCACCACACGATGCGGTAACTGTATTGGCTGATCCATTCGCTGATAATATACCAGATGACGGGCACGCTGATAATGAAGGCAACGCCCACATATTGAAGGAAGGTGCGGATGAGGTCTCGGCGGATTCGGTTGCTCGTGGAGCCAAACACCTTGCGGATGGCAATCTCCTTGCTGCGCTGCTGAATGAAGTAGGTGGACATGGCGACAAGTCCCAACAGCGAGATAAGAACAGCAAGAAACGAGAAGATGGTGAGGATGCGCACAATGCGGATCTGTTCCTTATACACCTCGGCTATCTTCTGACTGAGGTAAGGCGACTCCTGCGCCAAGTCCTCATGATAAACTTTCTTGTAAGTCTCCTGTACCAGTCGGTAGGCTTCTTTCTCGTCGCCTTCCACCTTGATGAGTACATTGTTCGCAAAATCATCGCGCGTGATTTGGTCGAACAGGTAAACCACCGTCACCTGATCGTCAGCATTGTCCATATCAATGGTGTAAAGATGGAAATCATTCAGAATCCCGTTGATTTGTTCCCGCTCGTAAGTCTCATTATAGCGGAATGCCCTTTCATCAGGTTTCAACTGCATTACCGAGTGGAAGTTGGGCGACACAAAGAGCTTAGCGGAATCGCCCTGCGCAAATTGCTTCTTCACCTCGATGCTCAGCAACGGCAGGTAATCCTTGTCCGCATAAAAGCGTTGGCAGCGCACTGCCTTCTTGCCAATATAAGCCATCTGGTTGAATCCGCCAAAGAGAGGCGAGCACAAGCAGACGGAAACCTTCTTGACTGGTGTCAGTTGTTGCAAGTTTTTCTTAAACAGATTGGCTTTGCGAGCATCCTGTGGAACACCGATTTCCATCACGCCCTGGGTGTCATAGCCCAACGGGGCATTGATGAGGTGCCGTATCTGGCGGCTGCCAATGAGTGCTACGGCAATGAAAATGATGGTGATGGCGTTTTGCACCACGATGAACACCTTGCTGAACAGCATCTTGGTCTGTCGGTGGAAGGTGCCGCGAACCACATCAATGGGCTTCACCCGCGACTGAATGACTGCCGGCAGAACTCCCGCCAACATACCTACTGCCAGCACAATGCCTACCAACAACAACAGGTTGATGGGGATGAACAGCTCGGCGATGGTGATGTGGGTGTCCAACAACTGACAGGTATAAGGAATGGAAGCCCATGCCAACAACACGGAAAGAACAACTGAGCAGCAGCAAAGGCACACGCTTTCGATGACCAACCGCCAGAGGATGTCGCTCTTCCGGCTGCCCAACAGCCTTCTTGTCGCCATTTCCTTGGAGCGATTGCCCGACAGGGCGACCGTCAGGTTGATGTAGTTCATCACCGAGAACACCAAGATGATGATGCCGATAATGAAAATGAGATAGACCAATTCGCCCTTTCCGCGCTGACATACGTTGGAAGAGTATTCGGAAAAATAGCTCTCACTGAATGGTATCAGGCGGAACTTGCATTCAATCTTGAAATTTTCTTTGTATATCTTTGTCAGGATGTGGTTAACATTATTTTCCAATGCACCGATATCTGTGCCTGGTCTCAAACTCAACACCACATCAGGACTTCCGAAATTACCGTCGATCTTAAAGAGCCAAGGTATCCGTTCGCGCAGCAGTTCGTACCGCCCGATGATGTCACAGTCGGGGAAAGAGGTTCCGTTCATGTTCTCATAGATGCCCCTTACATACACTTTCCGGTTCTCTACTGTCAACACCTTGCCCATCGCATTGCCGTTGCGGAACAGCATCTGCGCCAACTTCCGGGTAATCACCACGTCGGTCAGTTCGTTCAGGGCCGTGGCGGCATCTCCTTCCACAAGCGGTTGATTGAACATGGAGTAGAACGTGGAGTCGGTGTACATCATGGTCACTTTCACATTGTCCTCGTCGGCGGTCGTTACATGTTGTTCACGGTTGATGTTGAAAGCACAGCCTTTTTCTATTTGTGGCAGTTGCTTTTGCAGCACTCTGATGATTTCGCGCGATGTTCCGCTCATCTTGTCGGAACTGAAATCACAGCCCAACAAATAGAGCCGGTCCACATTGGCGATGCTCTTATCGATGCCCGTTTCGTGCTGATAGTACAGACCAATGAGGATAACGAACGCAAAGCTAATGCTCAGTCCGAGCACGTTGATGGCGGTGTACACCTTGTTCCTCGATAGGAAGGTGAAATAGGATTTGAGATTGAATAGTTGCTTCATGACTTATTTGCTTGTTATTTCGATGCCAATATGAGTTGCTTATTGCTCCTGCGCCAATTCATTTTTCTTGTTATTCCAAAACCAAAATTTCGTTGTCTTTGTAGCTTTCGTAGCCGCTTACGATGACTCGCTCACCGGGCTGAAGACCTTCTAGCACCTCGTAATACTGCGGATTCTGTCGTCCGATGCGGATGTTGCGACGGTAGGCTTTCTTTCCGTCTTTGTCAAGTACAAAAATCCATTGCCCGCCCGTCACGCTGTAGAACGTTCCCTTGGGGATGAGCACCGCCCGCTTCGACTCGCCCAACTGCAGGTCCACATAATAGGTCTGACCCGTTCGGATATTGGTCGGACGCTTGCCACTGAACACGAAATCGATCTTAAACCTGCCGTCTTTCACCTCGGGGTACACCTTGCGCACGGTGAGCGAATAATGCTTGCCGTTCTGTTCGAAGGTCGCCGTGAGCCCTTGGTGCACCCGATCAATGTAATGCTCGTCGACATGCGCCTCCACTTTATAATCGCTGAGGTCGTTGATGACACCAATCTTCTGTCCCGGAGAGATGCTCTGTCCTAATTCGATGTTGAGCTGTCCCACCTCGCCGTCGATTTGCGAGCGCACGTTGAGATGCTCCTTGCGCTGTCGTACCAATTCCACATTGCGCCTCATCGACGAGAGGTTGTCGTTCATCTGATCCATCTGCGCGCGACGGAGCTGCGCATCTTTCTTGAGTCGTTGCGCAATCAGCTCATTCTTTTTCACGGCCAGCTCGTAGTCTTCCTTTGCCTTGAGATATTCCTCGCGACTATTGAGCTGCTCCTGCTGCAATGCGGTCTGATGGTTGTAGGTTCGCTTCTTGGCCTGCACGTCCATTGACAGCTGTGCCGCCTCGTTCTGATTGTTGAGCCGATCCTGCTCCATCGTAATCTGCGTGTTGCGGAGCATGTTCTGCTTCTCCGCCAGTTCGCTCTCGGCATTGAGGATTTCGAGGTCGAGATTGCTGTTGTTCAGCCTCACAATGACGTCGCCTTTTCTGACATGGGAGCCTTCCTCCGCCACTCTCTCCATGACAACTCCACCTTCTTCCGGCGAGATCTGCACCACCTGAATGGGCACCACATTGCCGTCTACGCTCACATAGTCGTCAAACTGCGCTTGCTTCACGTCGCCGATGCTCAGCCCCCGACTGTCGACTTTCAGGGTCGATGAGAAATTTCCCAGAGCCAACCACAGCAGCGCAGCCACCACAATAACGCCTCCCCCTATCCAAGTCCAATACTTTCGGGGTATCCAAAACTTCTTTTGTTTTATTTCAATGTCCATGTTCGTATTCCTTTATAATAGTTGACTAATCGTTGTTTCATCTCAAGCATCAACCGCATTTGCAGCAGTTTGATGCGACTGTCGAGCAAGGTTTGCGCCGCTGTATGCAGGTCGAAAGTTGAGAGCATGCCCTCCTCGTACTTGCGCGATGCCAGATGCCAGGCTATGGAGTCGGCCGCAGTCTTCCGCTCCATCTTCATGAGCTCGCGCGAATAGCCATCACGATCGAGCACTGCCTGCGCAATATCATCGTGCAGTTTGCGACGCGCGTCTTCCAAGTCGAGCTTGCTCGCCTCCCACTCGGCTCTCGCCCTGCGTGCGGCACGCCAGCGTGAAGGCATGAAAAGGGGGATGGACAGGGAAAGGTAGACATATTCGCCCATGTTGTTGTTGAACTGTTTGCCGAAGTTGTCGGTCTTACTGCTGCCCTGGGAGAGATTGCGGTAATAGTTGGTGTTGATACCTCCACCCAACGCCAAGACTGGCAGCAGCTGTCCGCGTTGTATAAGATAATGGTAGCGGGCATTCTTGACGTTGAATGCTGCCGTCTTCACTTCCGGTGATTCAGCTTGGAAAGCGGCATAAAGGCTTCTGGCATCGTCGGCAGCAGACAGGCTCGCGGTCAACAAAGTGTCGAGGGCAAGCGAATCGCCTACGGGGAAATTCATCTCCGCTTTCAGGGCCATCAACGCCAAACTGGCCGCGTTCTGCTGGTGCAACAGGTTGTAATCGTCCTCCGCCACCTGGCTTTCCATCTGCGCTACGTCGGGTCGCGACTTCTCTCCAAGGTCGAACATCGCACGGGTCTTGCGAAGCAACGCCTGACTGTCGGCCAATTTGCGGCGTGCCAAGCCAATGCTCTGCCGACTATACACCGCCTCCACGAATTTCGCCATCACGGCTATGGCCTTGTCGTCGGCTGTCTTTTGCAGGGCCGTCATACTTTTGGCACGCGCCAGTCGAGCTTGCTGAAAGGCATTCCAGGTACGGCCACCGTCAAACAATGGCACCTCCGCCCCAATGCTGTAATAATTGTTGAAGGTGGTGATGGTGTTGTAGGTGTTGGTCTCTGGGTTGATGTTACGGCCCCAGGCATACTGCGCCGTGGTCTGTGCCGACACCGTGGGCAGAAGGTCGAGCCTCGCCGTGCGCTCGTCAACCTTGCTCTGTCGCAACTCCAATCGCTGTTTGCGCACTCCGTTGTTGTGCTCCACCGCATACTGAATGCAGCGGTTCATGGTCCAAGTCTCTTGCGCCAATAGCGGAAGAGCGACCAAATCTAATAATATTATCGTAATTGCTGTTCTCATACGCTTAAACAGTTGCCAATGCTGTGCCAGAAACATAACCTACTGTTTATCTGCACGTTGCGCAAAAAGCACGTTTACATATCTGTCCAACAATTAGACACTGCTGCCCAATTATTTGACAGTGAGAACCACCATCCACTCGATGTCCTCTCATGCAGCACACCTTTTTTTATGATATGATTTTTAGACAACGGCTTGATACTAAAGAGAAAAAAGAATATCTTTGCAAAAACAACATCCTTTTCGCCACTCCATTAAAAGGATGTGCAACTGGCAAACAGATATTAGACAATAAATGAAACAAGGTAGCATACTGATAGTTGACGACAACCGCAACATCCTCACCACGGTGAAGATGCTGATAGAAAATGTATTCGAGCATGTCGCAGCGATAGCCAAACCAGAGAATATCCCCACCCGCCTACGCGAGGACAGACCCGACGTGGTGCTGCTCGACATGAATTTCCGCAGCGGCATCAATAATGGTAACGAGGGTCTCTTCTGGCTTCGCGAGATCAAGAAACTGAGTCCACACACGCAGGTGGTGCTCTTCACGGCATACGCCGACATTGAATTGGCGGTGACGGGCATCAAGGAGGGCGCTACCGACTTCGTGGTAAAGCCTTTCGACAATGCCAAACTCATCGACACGCTCACCAATGCCTACCGCAAAACCAAGAAAAACAGCCAGAACGCCACCACCCATGAGGGAGAAATGTACTGGGGCGTGTCGCCCGTCATGCAAGACTTGCGCCTGATGGTGGAGAAAGTAGCGGCCACCGATGCCAACATTCTCATCACGGGCGAGAACGGAACCGGCAAGGAAGTGCTTGCCAAAGAGATTCACCGCCTGTCGAAACGGCATGGACACCGGATGATGCCCATTGACATGGGAGCCATCACGGAGACACTTTTTGAAAGCGAACTCTTTGGACACACGAAAGGTGCTTTCACGGATGCCAAGACAGACAAGCCGGGAAAGTTTGAACTGGCGGAGGGAGGCACGTTGTTTCTTGATGAGATAGGCAACCTGAGCTATGCGTTGCAGGCAAAGCTGCTCACGGCCTTGCAGCGCAGGAGCATCGTGCGTGTGGGAGGCAGCGAGCAGATTCCCATCGACGTGCGACTGATTTGTGCCACCAACCGAGACCTACAAGCAATGGTGACCAACGGCGAGTTTCGCGAAGACTTGCTCTACCGCGTCAACACGATTCACCTGCACCTGCCGCCTTTACGCGAGCGCAGGGAAGACATCACGGCCTTGGCCGGCATCTTCCTCAAACGCTACGCAACGATGTACAACAAGCCGGAGACAAAATTCTCGGCCAGCGCCATGACCAAGCTCGAAGAGCAACCTTGGTACGGTAACATTCGCGAACTGCAACATGCCATGGAGAAAGCGGTTATCCTGTGCAGCGGCACGACGATTGCCGAGGACGACATTGAGAGCGGTTCTACCCGACAGGAGAAACCAATTGAGGACGTGCGCACGCTCGATGAGATGGAACGAAGACTCATCGAGAAAACCATCCGCGAATGCGACGGCAACCTCTCGCAGGTGGCGTTCAGGTTAGGTATCTCCCGACAGACTTTATACAACAAAATCAAACGATACGGACTATAAATCATGAACGTGATTGTCATCATACTCTGCCTGGCACTGCTTACCGCCCTCGTTGCCTATCTGCAACTGTGGCGACGGTATCGGCACGACCTTGGCAAAGTGACATTCATGTTCAACGCCATAGACATCGGCGACTATACTTTCCAGTTTCCCGTCAACAAGAGGTACGGCAGCGAACTTTTGCTCAACGAGTCGCTCAACCGCGTGAAGGAAATCCTACAACACGCCCGAGATGAACAGATAGAACGGGAAAAATACTTCGAACTCATACTCGATTCGGTGGATACGGGCATCTTGGTGGTCGACGTGGAGCGGGGCATCGTACTCCGCAGCAACCGGGCCGCACTCAACCTGCTGCAGGTGGAGACCATCACCCACATCAACCAGATCAAGGAGAAGATGGCGGGATTCTCTCTGCGCGAGACCCACACAACTCTCAAGAGTCGTCGGGTGCGCATCATCGGCTTCAGCGACATCAAGGGCGAGCTGGCCAACCAAGAGATAGACAGCTGGGTGAAGCTCATCCGCGTACTCACCCATGAAATCATGAACACCGTCACGCCAATCATATCCCTGAGCGATACCCTACTCCAAAACTCACAGGGCGAGCAACGGCAAGGACTGCAGGTCATCAGCAGAACCAGTAAGGAACTTATGCGCTTTGTGGAGAATTACCGCAAGTTCACACATGTGCCTACGCCCACGCCCACCCTGTTCTATGTCAGACCGTTCCTCGAGCGCATGGTGAACCTCATTCGCCCGATGTTAAAGCCTGGTGTGAACGTGAGCTACGAGGTAGACCCCGGCGACTTGCTGATGTATGCCGATGAGAGCCTCGTCAGCAGGGTGGTCAACAACCTACTGAAAAACGCTTCCGAGGCCATCGGAGAAGAAGGACAAATCACCCTGCGCGCATACACCAACGCGCAGGAATCCGTCATCATCGACATCACCGACAACGGAGCGATGATTCCCGATGACGTGGCAAGCCACATCTTCGTGCCCTTCTTCACCACCAAGCCGCAGGGAAGCGGCATTGGCCTGTCCATTTCACGACAAATCATGCAGGCCTGCAATGGCTCCATCGACCTCATCACCGACAAGAACACCAGACTGACCACCTTCCGCCTGACATTTTATTAACCCAACTCAAGTCTCGTATTTAAGTATTAGGCAGTCATGCCGTAGGTTTCAAATGCTGCCAACCTTTTTCCGGTCTCATTCATCCGTATGACCAAATCTTCAGATTCCGCACTGAATTTTCTTTACAAAGTGCCTCTCATAACTCGCGTATAAATCACCAACATCAAAGTTGGTCGCAAATACGCGAGAAATGAGCGATGTTTATAATTTGTTGACATTGAAGACGTTACGTTTAAGACAACACTTTTCTTTCCTGTTT
>NZ_JRPQ01000071.1 GCF_000762405.1 Hoylesella timonensis S9-PR14
TGCCTATTGATTTTTTCTATTTTGAAGATTTTAGATGGCCGTTTTTTGGTAAAATAATAAGACAAAAACAATGGATTGGTTGACCAAAAATGACATGGCTTAAAAGACGCAGCTCTTTCATTGAAGAAGAATTGTTGCACAACAATTGATGCAAAAGAGCAAAGATTGTTTTTCACAACAAAACACCTTTCGTCAATGAAAGATCTGTGATGAACATAGGGCTTTATTCCCCACGATCCGCCAAGCCGTTTTCTATGTTGAAGGAAAGAGTACCACTCCCTCTTGCTTCTGACCGTCCATCAAAATACGCAATGGGGCATCAAACCGAACATGGCGAACATAAGTGGTTTCTTCGACAGCTGGCATGGCATCCAAAAGATCTTGCCTGAACAAGCCACTGCCACCCACCTCATCAATCGTAAAATAGCCCACACCAAAACTGGTGAGGTTTTGGAAGAAGTGCGTCCCTTGACTTGGGTCGATACGGTAGTTGTTTAATGTCGTCTCGACAATAACCTTTGCACCGCTAATTTGTGGCCACTTTACTGGAATGCCCAACCAAGGGTCGCTCGACCCCCAGCGCCCAGGACCTATCAACACATAGCCTTGACCACGAGATAAGAACTGCTCATTGAGCTTTTCTATCTCCCCTACAATCACAGGATTATTCTTCGCTGTGAAAGAAGCGTTGGTTTTTACATAAACAACATCACAAACATCGTCCATGATGCCATGCCCTAACGAGTTGTGCGAACGCAACAGACACCGTTCATCGGCAATGGCGACAATATCCTCATCGAGCATTTGCTTGGAATCGACAATGGGACGGATTTGCAATAAGTAAAACTCCCCTGTCCTATCGGCATTGATATCACAGGCAAACTCTATTTCTACGGGGCACCGCATGCTCTCCGCACCATAGTTCATCGCCATTTGCATGATGGGTGCCAAAGGGAACACATCGTGTTGCAGCACATTGCAGAAAGATATCACCTTGCGCCCTCCGTCGTACAGTCCATCCCTCATTATCTGATTGTATGGGTCGTAAGTAGACGCAATGTATTGCAGGGAGCCATCTGTCTCGGCTGACTTGACACCTAACTTGAGGATATTGAAACCATCGTCTACCTGGAAATCCTGTCCCACGTGAGCCGTGTCGAGGGCATAGAATTGCGTTTGTGTCTCGCGCAACGCCTTTTCCAGTTCACTGGTTTGCAAGACATGATGAGGATGATAAGGAGACACACGCAAAGTTTGACCGCCATCTACGATGTACTTGCCCAATCCCAATGCCAAAGAGGCAATGCCCTCCTCGGCCTTTTCGTTGCCAATGGGATAATAATTCAGTGAGCGTAGCACCCCACTTATCTTGGGATAAAAGTGCGTGCCATACTGCTTGCCCACCACTTCTTGCAGGATGACCGCCATTTTTTCTTGATCGATAAGGTTGCGGGTAGCTGTCATGTAAGCCTTGGAATCATGATAGAACACCGATGCATACACGCCCTTGATGGCACAGGCCAACATTTGGAGCATCAACTGCTTGTCATCAAGCGAAGGAATCATGTAAGTGGAATAGATTCCAGCAAAAGGTTGATAATGCGAGTCTTCTAACAAAGAACTGGAACGAATGGCGATCGGACTCTTGGTGGCATCGAAAAACGTGATAAAGTCGTCGCGCAGACGCTCTGGCAACTTGGCTTTCAAGAAGCTGTGCAGTATCTCTTCGTCTGTCGCATCGCTCAAAGCAACGTCATAAAGATTGTTCTCGTCCATGAATTGGTCGAACAAATCTGTACAAAGCACCAGCGTTTTTGGGATTTGCACTTTCACTCCTTCGTACTGATTAAAGTCGGGATGCATCTTGATGATATGGTCTAAGAAAGCAAGGCCGCGCCCTTTTCCGCCCAACGAGCCTTCACCAATACGCGCAAAATGGGCATATTGGTCGAATTTCAATCGGTCGAACACCGCTACCACGCCAATGTTCTTCATCTTGCGATATTGCACAATGGCATCGAAGATGATTTGCCGATGCGCTTGCAAATCTTGCAACTTGTCCCAAGTGATGTTTTTAAGAAACTCGGAGATGGGAAATATTGAGCGTGCGCTAAGCCAACGACTCATGTGATTGCGCGAGACATGGAAGCGAAACGAATCATCTGGTATCTTAAAAATGTTGTCTTGCAGCTCCTTGAGCGAATGCACGCGCATGATTTCCTGACGGGTGTGCGGGTCTCTAAAGATGAAATCACCAAAGCCCATGTGCTCTTCAAAGATATGACGGAGGTCTATTCCCATCATCTTCGAGTTCTTGTCGACAAAGCGGAAGCCCTCCCTTTCGGTCTTTTCCCGATTGCTTGACTCCGAACTTTCCACCACTAAAGGCAGATAAGGGTTGCGCTTGCGAATCTCACGCAACAGTTTTAAGCCCGCTTCGGGGTCTTTCACTCCGCCTTTAGGATAACGGGCATCGCTGATAACGCCTAATATATTGTCCGCAAAACGATTGTAATAATCCATCGCTTCCTCATAGGTTCGTGCCAAAACTACCTTTGGACGACCGCGCATGCGCAACGTAGCAGCATGTCGATTCAATGCCTCAAAGGACAAATGCTTGTTCTGCACCAATATGTAACTGTACAGATTGGGCAGTATAGAACTGTAAAAGCGAATGCTGTCCTCCACCAGCAATATCATTTGTACGCCCCCTTCGGTGATATCGTGTTCCAAGTTCATCTTGTCTTCCATCAGCTTGATGATGGACATAATGAGATTTGTGTTGCCCAACCAACAAAAGACATAATCGAAAATGCTCAGGTCTTCGTTCTCCATCCTACGGGTAATGCCGTGCGAAAAAGGCGTGAGAACGATGCAATGAATATCAGGAAAGGCGTCTTTAATATTGCGTGCCACGGTAAAAGCGTCATCGTCAGCGGTTCCTGGCATACATATCACCAGGTCTATCGGCGTGGACTGAAGAATGCGGGTCGCCTCTTCCGTGGTGCTCACCTGTGTAAAGGTGGGCGGATAGCGTAAACCCAATTCCATATATTCGTTGAAAATTTTCTCCTCTACTCTGCCGTCATCTTCCAACATGAAGGCATCATAGGGGTTGGCAACGATTAAGACATTATAAATACGTCTCATCATGAGGTTGACAAAAGTCACATCCTTCAATAAGAAATTACGCCATTGAGAAGGCACAGAATCGCTCATAAATGTTTTTTCAAGAAGTAAGAACTAACCAAATGAAAGAGGTTTCCAAAATACAGGTCCGTCTTTGATTGGACAATATCGACACGACAAATGTAGAAAAAACAAAGTATATTCACAAATATCCAACGAACTTTCATCTTTCCCTCGTAAAGATATATAATAAGGTGTAAGTTCATGAGTTTTCACATTTATAAACATTGAAATTAGAATTTATCCTTATATATTTGGTGGTTATTTATAAAAAAACTATATTTGCCACGTCTTGGATAATATCCGTGACAAGTATAACCAACTAATTAAATAAATTCTACTATGGAAATTGACAAAATCATGCAAGACCTGGAGAAAAAACATCCAGGCGAATCCGAGTATTTACAAGCTGTCAAAGAGGTGCTTATATCCGTAAAGGACGTGTACAACGAGCATCCTGAATTTGAAAAAGCAAAAATTATAGAGCGCATTGTTGAGCCAGAGCGCATCATTATGTTCCGTGTACCATGGGTAGACGACCAAGGAGAAGTACATGTTAACATTGGTTACCGCGTACAATTCAACGGCGCTATTGGCCCGTACAAAGGCGGATTGCGTTTCCACCCATCTGTGAACTTATCTATTATGAAGTTCTTGGGCTTTGAACAAACCTTCAAAAACGCATTGACTACATTGCCTATGGGTGGTGCCAAAGGTGGTTCCGACTTCTCTATTCGTGGAAGAAGTGATGCAGAAGTAATGAGATTCTGCCAATCTTTCATGTCTGAACTTTACAAATATATCGGCCCGAGCACTGACGTTCCTGCTGGTGATATTGGTGTTGGCGGACGTGAAATTGGTTATTTGTTTGGCCAGTACAAGAAGTTAGTAGGTCGCTGGGAAGGCGTTCTTACAGGTAAAGGCTTGCAATATGGTGGTTCACGCATTCGTCCAGAGGCAACAGGTTTTGGCGCATTGTACTTTGTGAACCAAATGTTGCAGACACGCAATATTGACATCAAGGGCAAGACCGTAGCTATCAGTGGTTTCGGTAACGTAGCATGGGGTGCTGCTCTCAAAGCTACAGAATTGGGCGGAAAGGTGATTACTATTAGTGGTCCTGACGGTTACATCTACGATCCAAATGGCATTAGTGGCGAAAAGATTGCTTATATGCTCGAATTACGTGCCAGCGGTAATGACGTTTGCAAACCATACGCAGATAAATTCAAAGGCTCTGAATTCCATGAAGGCAAGAAACCATGGGAGCAAAAAGCCGACATTTACTTGACATGTGCTACTCAAAACGAATTGGACGGTGAAGATGCAGACAAGATCTTAGCTCACAAACCTCTCTGTGTTGCAGAAGTAAGTAACATGGGATGTACCGCTGAGGCTGTTGATAAGTTTGTTGCAGCTCAACAACTCTTTGCACCAGGTAAAGCTGTCAATGCTGGTGGTGTTGCTACCTCTGGTTTGGAGATGACTCAAAACTCTATCCGACTCACTTGGAGCGAGGCAGAAGTAGACGAGAAGTTGCACTACATCATGCACTCTATCCACGAACAGTGCGTGAAGTATGGCACAGAGTCTAATGGATATATCAATTATGTCAAGGGAGCTAACGTTGCTGGCTTCATGAAAGTGGCACAAGCAATGTTGGAACAAGGCATAGTATAAACTAAAATACATCATAGTGATATTTCACAAAAAAAGTATTTTATTGTTAAATATAATGGTAAGCTTTACCTTTCTGATGGCTCAAACCCAGAAAGGTAAAGCTACTTTTTATTCTAAGCGTTCCACAGGAGCACGTACAGCCAGTGGGGAAAGAGTTCACCATGATAGCATGACGTGCGCTCATCGCACGCATCCGTTTGGAACATTATTAAGAGTTACAAATCCAAGTAACAAGAAAAACGTCATTGTCAGAGTAACGGATCGTGGTCCACACGTAAAGGGTAGAATCATAGACTTGTCCTATAGGGCTGCAAAAGAAATAGGTATTATAGGGAAAGGGGTTGCCATGGTCACCGTGGAGCGTATAGATTCTGCTGATATTATCCACATACCATACCGCTCAAAAGAAAAACGGGAGTTACCTGAACTTGAGTTTGACATCACCAGCGGTGAAGATAATTTTATTGATGCATGGACCCGACAACAGTCTATCAATGCAAGTAAAACAAAATTACAGCTGACAAAACAGCGAAAGCAATCTGCCACAGAAGATAAAAAGAAGCAAAAGCAACCGTCTAACACGAAGACAAAAAAGAAATAATGACCAGCTTTCACGGCAATAGAACATTATTTTCAATTATTTTCTGTACCTTTGCCGCGTTCTTTTAAATAGAAAATATGAGCAACAACTTATTATCAGGAAAGAGAGGTATCGTATTTGGTGCCCTCAACGAACAGTCAATTGCGTGGAAAGTGGCTGAGAGAGCCGTGGAAGAAGGTGCGAAGATTACGCTTTCAAACACGCCTGTGGCAGTGAGAATGGGTACGGTAAGTGCATTATCTGAAAAACTTCATTGCGAAGTAATACCCGCAGATGCCACCAATGTAGAAGACTTAGAGAATGTGTTCAAGCAGTCCGTGGAGATTCTGGGAGGTAAAATAGATTTTGTATTGCACTCTATTGGTATGTCACCCAACGTTCGTAAGCATCGTACTTACGACGATTTGGATTATAAGATGCTGGACACGACATTGGACGTGTCAGCCGTTTCATTCCATAAAATGATACAGTGCGCCAAGAAACTTGATGCCATTAACGAATATGGATCTATTGTCGCCCTCACTTATGTAGCTGCACAACGTACTTTCTATGGCTACAATGACATGGCAGATGCCAAGGCTTTGTTGGAAAGTATCGCGCGTAGCTTTGGCTATATCTACGGACGAGAGAAGCATGTACGTATCAACACCATCTCACAATCGCCTACTCTCACCACCGCAGGACAAGGCATAAAAGGTATGGATAAGCTCTTCGATTTTGCTAACCGCATGTCTCCACTGGGCAATGCCTCTGCTGATGAATGCGCCAACTATTGCATCGTGATGTTTTCTGACCTCACTAAGAAGGTCACCATGCAGAACCTTTATCACGATGGTGGTTTCTCTAACGTGGGTATGAGCCTGCGCGCCATGGCTACTTACGAGAAAGGATTAGATGAATATAAAGACGAAAACGGAAAAATTATCTACGGATAAACACGTCATAACAATCAATTATAAGGGCGACGCTACCGATGTAACGTCGCCCCTTTTTATTTCTTCAGCTGAAAGAGCAATCTACCAACGGTCCAAAAACCGTTTACTTGCCTTGATAAGTACCCATGAAAAAGATGGTACCCGTACTATGTTCAACAATGGCATACATGAAAGGACGGTTGGCATGGAACATAATAGGACGAGAAGGGGGTGTAGCTGCATCAAGCGTCTCAACCACCGTGACGGCTGCTGCCTTTGAGCCATCCTCATCAACCTCAATCTTTGCCTTCTGCAAAACCTTGGAAACGAAAGCTTTTGCCACTGACATTTTTGTCAAATCGGCCTTTCCACGGTCGAACATTATATTCATTCCTAACAACTTCAACACGTCGTTCAACTCACGAGTGTATGCAGATGTGAAGCGTGGAAGCTTCAAATCAACCTTACTGCTATACGTGTTCTTCAGGTTGTCTTTCCACTTTTTGGCATCCATGGTCTGCAACAAGCTCGACAAATCCTTTCCCTCACGAGGCAAAAGCACCACCATTTCGTACGATCCATTGCCGTAAGGAAGCACCACGGTCTGATAATTGTCGTTCTCAGCAGCAAAGAATCGCTCTTTCTGATGCATCATCTTCACCGACAACTTTTTGCCATCCGCCAGCGTAAACGATTCTTGCTGCGTACGCTTTTTATCAAACTTGTGATACCAAATACCTTTGAAATACAACGCATTGAGTAGATAGGTAACCGCATCTGGATGGACACGATCCAACAATTGCGGCACCATACCGTGCGTTTGTTCACTCGCCCACTGGTTGATAAACGACAAAGTGGCCGGCGAACTAAAGTCTTGATTGGTTACAAGCGCTTGATATTGCTTTTCAACCACATTCTTAAAGTCTGGCTTCAGAGGTTTATTTTCATTCGCAACCACAGCATTCGCCATGGAAACCTTGGTAGACTTGTCCAATTTTGGCGATTCTATCATGAGCTGATGGCAAAGAGAATTGATGTCTTGCACCTTGCCTGAACGGAACTCAAGACCCTCCAAGATTTCTTTCTGCGTATCTCCTACCGCTCCATTGGCAAGCATGCCGAGTGCATAGGTCACGCTCAGCGGCGAGACGAACACGTCTTCCTGCTCACCTTTCGACACCTCTTTGAAGAACTTCCAAGCAAACTCATTGCTGTTTTCTACTTGCGCTTGCTGCGCTGCTGTTAGTTTCACGGTTCCCGGATTATACTTAATGTTTGGTGCAACAGGTTCATCTTCACTACACGATGTCAGCATGCCAATTGATAAACAACATACACCGATTAAAGGAAAAAAATGTTTTATCATATCTATTTTGTTTTAGTTATCTACTCATAGAATGACGAAAACAATGAAATCTTGCACCGATTTACAATTTATTTTTATTTTTTATCCCAACAGCTGCTTGACTTGAGGCATTGCAGAAGTACGTTCGTAGATATGCAAACCAAACACTGGCGCCATAGTGTACGCCCATTCCATGATTTCAGCCAAGTTATGTTCGTAGACAATCCATTCCTTGTTGCTCAAGAAGAAGTAAAACTCGATGGGCAACCCTGTGTTCGTAGCCTCTAACTGGCGCACCATACAAGTGAGTTCTGTATTCACTTCGGGCGATTGTTTGAGCCAGTTTTCCATATACTTGCGATACAAGCCCAAGTTTGTAAGGTCGCCTTTCAATTCCTGCGTCGTCAGAAATCCCTTCTCCTGACACATATCCTTCAGCTCCTGCGATGCTGGTTTGATGGACAGGAAGTCGAAATAAACCAGTCGCTTCACACGTCTTCCTCCACTTTCCTGCATGCCTTTCCAGTTTTGGAACGACCCATCGACCAACGTCTTGGGCGACACCGTCACAATAGTGTTGTCA
Organism: Hoylesella timonensis S9-PR14; assembly: GCF_000762405.1. Taxonomy (GTDB): domain Bacteria; phylum Bacteroidota; class Bacteroidia; order Bacteroidales; family Bacteroidaceae; genus Prevotella; species Prevotella timonensis_A. Next base: position 8,313 of record NZ_JRPQ01000071.1, read on the forward strand.
AAATTCTGCACCTTTACCGTGGTAAGCGTCATCTCCATCACCTCACCATCCACGGTTGTCGACGGCACTGTAATCCAGTCACCACGCCGAATCATGTCGTTACTGGTAAGACGTATGCCCGCTACCAGACCCTCGATGGTGTCCTTAAACACCAACATCAGCACGGCAGAGGTAGCACCCAGTCCGGCAAACAGCTTCATTGGACTCTTGTCTATCACCAATGCAACCACCACGATGACACCGATGAAGATGGCAACAATCTTCAATACACCGCAGAACGATTGCATATATTGCTGTCTACTCGAACTTTCTGTTGTCTCAAGATGACGAAAAGAATTGATAATGGCAATCGCCAATTGCACCGAAGCTACGGTGATGTAGATGCTGGTGAGCCGATTGAGCATTTCTTGAACAAACGGTGCTTCATAGAACACCAACGGCAAGAGTTTGTAAATGACTATCGCAGGAACGATAGCACAAACTTTGAGCAGCACATCGCGGTTGAACAGCACATCGTCCCACGTGGCTTTAGTTCGTGCCGTGAGCCTATTGATGATTGGAATCAACAGTTTCTTGGCAACAATATAACTGAGCCAAGAAAAGAAAATCGCTGCCAACGACAGCGACACATACCGCACTACGGGCACTGCCACACCTGTAATTCCACACATCTGTATCAATTTCTCTACGACAATGCGTACTTGCTCCATTGTTTCTGTTATATCCCACATGATTTTATTGTTTATTCATGAATAATGATCGTTAGTTATCTCTCAAGGCAAACACAAAGCTTCACATACTTTGTCCTGAAACCTATGGGCATTCTTTCCGTGCATCACCCCCTGATTGATAATGGCAAAGCACAACAGATGCCCGTTTGGAGCCTGACAATAACCTGCCAAACTACTCACTCCTGTCACCGTTCCTGTCTTTGCCCACACCTTGCCACGGGTATCCGCATCCCTCATTCGGTCGCTCAACGTCCCATCTACTCCTGCCACAGGAAGTGTTGGTAGCAAGTGGTTATAAATACGAGGCTGGCGATGCGCATATTTCAAGAATTCTATTAACAATTCTGCGCTCAGGTAATTGTATAACGAAAGTCCGCTACCATCAGCAATTTTATAAGTCGAAGGATTTAAGCCCACCTTTTTTATCAACCGTTTGACGACATTGCTTGCATCTTTCGCTGTCCTTCTTTGTTGGCGTTCTCCCCCTGGCAACTGATAGAACAAAGCCTCCGCACATAGGTTGTCACTCTTTTTCACCATAGGCAGTAACACCTGATCGATAGAATGTGTTCGCAAGCAAAGACGTTGCGCATTCGCAGGACATGAGCCTGTAGTACTAAAAGCCTCTACTTGTATGCCTGAGTCTCGCAACCTACGCTCAAGCTCTGCCATGAAATGGTCTTTACGGCGATACAGTAGGGGCGACAACACGGGGTTGTCATCATCCCAACACCAACCTTCGCCCAACAAGTTAAGGTCCTTCATGCCCTTGTCTGCATACAGTGTACCACGAATGGTGTCAATACCAAGTTCCTGCACGCAGGTTGCAAAGGCTTGCATATCCTCTTTATCGAACAAAGGGTCAAAGCCTCCAACACAATAGATATCACCTTTCAGCGTCCGATTTTCAATGCTTCCTGTATAATAAAGCTCCGTTTTAAGCTCATAATCACCTCCCAACTGATCCAAGGCTGCAATGGCTGTTATGAGTTTCATCGTACTGGCAGGTCGCAAATGTTGCCGCTCATGGTACTTATAAAGCACACTGTCGGCTGTTAGGTCATATACCGCTAAACCTAATTGCGAGGTTTCAAGCAACTTGCTTTGCAACAATTGCTCCAACCTTGTCTGCACTTTCTGTTGCCAAGTAATGGTTGGCGCAACAACAGATGCCGTATCCACTGGCACTGATATCAGTGTCAACGAATCTGGGGCTGTTATCTGATGTATTATTTCTGTTTGTGCTGGAGCAGGCTGCCATAAGCCCAAGACTGCCAAACACAGTAAATTCTTAATTATCTTCATGAATGTTTATGTGCAAAAGACGCATCCTCTGCTTGCTGTCGCTTCATCAATTCGTCCATAAAAGCCTGCTCTTGTTGTGGCTGAACGGCAATCAACCTATCTGCACCATACTTAATGAGTAGGTAATGCGAAAGCCCAAAATTGTTTCGCATAGGTACACATTTCACGACATCACATAAAGCAACTTGTTGCTTTGTCGAAAAACGACCTCTATTGATGAGCAAAAATTCCATTTCTTCATCCCTATCAAAGGGTTTGATACGTATAAAGGTGTAGGTGGTATGTAATATACGCTCTATCATTCCAACAATAACAATGACAACAAAGAGTCCCAGTAAGGCCTGTTTTATCCAAAACAAATAAATGACCAACAGGGAAAACAGCACTAATCCACACAGGGAACCCAAAGTTAATCGATGATGAAATGTGCGTTGCGACATATCTTGTTACGGTTTTATAGTACTCATCTTGCTACTACCTGCTGCGCTCAAAAGCGATGATACAAGGTTGAATCAACGAAGTCAAGCAGAATAAATGGAGAGTTATTTGTTGCAAATTTACAAAATTATTTATGGTTGAGTGCTTCTTGTTGGTACTTTATGATACTTTCACAAACATAGATTTTTATTCATGGTACGCATTTTGGTTCAAATCATAAAGAAAAACGCCATTCAACGACAACGATAATTGTCAAAAAAAATGGCTGTTTTTTAACACTTCTGAATTCCTCATTCCAGCAAAAAATAGACGTTTGTAAACTCGAAAAACAACGATAATTGGTGTGTGAAACATGGGTTTTAGTGATAACTCAATGGGTTAAGCCCGCTATCTACAACGAATAAGCGGCTTATTTGCACGCTTTAAGGGTGCAATCTCCATGGGTTAACAGCCAAAATAATGCAGAAAAAGAACATTAAAATACGGAGAAATTCACCAAACAAACTGACTTACAAGCAATTACCAACATTCGCCATTTCTCGCGTATTTACGCACGAACGCACTTGTCTTCGCAAATATGCGAGCTATGGAAGAGTGTTTGTCAAGAAAATTCACATTTTTTATCGGGTCAGACTGAACTTCAAACTGATGCCAAAATCGTGCGTCGTGGTGGGATAACTATTGCTCGAAAGTAGCGGATTGTTGACTTGCTGATCATAATACATCGTCATCGTCATGAGCTTAGACAAATTATAATCGGCAGAGAACTGGAACTTAAAAGCCGTATTTCCACCCGTTGCCATACTTGTCATGGTGGCAATGTCACGACTAATACTTGCCTGTCGGCGATAACTACAATCCAATCGAAGGTTCAGTCCTCGGTTCGATGTAGTGCTGTTACTTGTAGATGTAGTGGTTTGTGCCTGCTGTTGCTTGTTTCGGTTGCGGCTCATTCTGCGATTTCTGCCACTATCAAAAAGATGAAGGTCATTGATTCGATAAGCCAACCCCAAGACCCAGTCACGACTGATGGCTTCGTTAATTTGCACGCTGGTTGTACTCAGACTTAACACTCTCGTAGAACGATACTCCAACTTGGCGGTAAGGTTATTGTGAAGTGTCACGTCCACACCGAGTAACGGAGAGAAAGCTTCGTTGATACTCACCATCGAAATGTTGTATATGCTGCTGGGAATAGGAGCTGCCGTAGTGGGGTCTGTGATAAATCCCAATCCATTCATGTATTCTTGGAAGGTACTAAAACTACTAAAAGAGCCAATGGCGAAGACGCTTTTATAAGCATGATTCAACGTAACACTTTTGAACACATCTTGAAACCATGGCAACTTGCCCAGTCCACTATAGCGGATGGTCCAGTTAGGGAGCAACCGTGTAATCGCTGGGAAGAGGTCTAAAGAATGTCCACCCATACTGGTGTAGGTATTTAAGAAAGCAGGAACCATCACATCAGAGCCATACTTGTTCACCCCACCATTAGCAGCATTGTATGTTTCTCCAGCCAAGGAAGTTCCACGAGGATAGGTAGCGCCCTGATATTGTGCCTCCACACGATGACGGAAGCCCTCTAACGACTGGCAGAAATCAACGAACGACTGGCTATAAAAACCATTGTTAGCGTTGCCCATTCCTTCGAATGCGCTGCGAAGTGAGATGGTGGTCATGGTAAAGTTGCCACTGAGAACGGTAGGATTTCCTTCGTACATGTATTGTACACTCTTTCCCATGGTCTTGGTTCTGCTGGCATGAAGGTCGATTTTGAAGTTGCGCACTGGCTCTAACGTCATTCGTAATTGCAAATCTTCGGTACGATTAGAGGTGGCAGGTGTCGCTATTGAGTCGGACATCAACAGCCAATCATAATCTCGAGCGCGCTCTATATACCCATCGTCTACAAAGCCAAAGGCAAAATCAAGACCGGGTGAAAGCGCACTGGGGGTACGGTTTTGTCCAAAGGCGTCGCCAACAATGGGCATAAAGCCGGGTAACGCCAACGCATAGTCGTTGCGATAACTCAACCCCACGCTACGCACCATCATCATCAGGCGTGCCACCGATTGAGCCGCCTTATACCACCCTTTGTTTTCGAGTGGCTCTTTTGCTGCCACAGTTATCTTTAGATGAAGTGCAGAGTCTACCTTATTCTTGATGCGAATTGTATTATTGTCTATTTTTTGATAACGAAGAGGGTAAGATTTTCCATTCTCCGCCTTTGCCGACACTATCAGGCGTTTGGTTTGCTTACCATGCTTCACGGTAATAAAGGTATCGGGCAACAGCACTATTTCTTGTTGGAAACCTTTTTGGTTCTTTGGCAAGGCACGTTTCTGGGCTTCAGCTTGGGCATCTTGCTCTGTGGATTTCTGTGCTGCGGATTGTTTTTTATCTTGCTTCACCATTCGCGAGTTTCTGCCTCTTGTCTGACGACGTTGCGGCTCTTTATTAAATCTATCATTCGTTTTCTTAAGGAACGGAATATGATTATACAACCGCTGAAGGTCAAAATTACCATTCAGATTCATGTTCCGATTGGTGGTCACCGTGTTTCCTAACGATGTGCCATCTTCCAACATTGTGCCTCGCACCCACGTATAGTTAGCGGCATAGTTGGCATCTGCTCGCACCCAATCGAAAATAGGGATGAGATTGAGTGGCAACTGATAAGACAAAGAGAATCGTTGCTGATAGTCTAAGGGTGTCCCAAGATTGCGAATGCTGGTGCGAACCGAGTCTTTCCATGCCGAATATCTATCGGGGAAGAGGTCTTTGTTCACAGGGGTATAGGGTTCTTCTATCTCTGCATGCGTAGCACTCTGAAAGTTCATGTGTATATTCTTCGTGAGATCCCAGCGTAGCGTAAAATCTCTGTTCCACATAAACTGCTGATTGAAGGTCAATGGGAGTTGTGAACCGCCCAAATCTTGCATGTCACGTTCTTGCAATTCATAATAGTTACGAGACATATCTGTGTTGAATGCCACACTTTGTGGTAGCCAATTCAATCCAAAACGCTTCAAGATATCGTACCATTTACTACGACTTTTTATAAATTTGAATGGCTCTAAAGGTTTGTAGACAGGAGACCAATTGTAAGAAAGGCTACCCATCCAGTTGTCTTCTTTCTCGTAAACGGTAGTCTTTCCCGTACTATATCGGTGAGCATGACTATACGAGAACGAGAAATTGGCAGGGTCGTAGGGCATCGGGTGACGCTTGGTTTGGATACCAACTCGCACATTTGACAGTGAAAAGTTGGTGTTGGTGGTTTTCGTCACAGCAATGCTTTGTATAGAATCGCGTTCCTGCTGACTTCCCATGGCATCTAAAGCATCTTGCAAGCGCATGTCCGTATCAAGTGGATTGTACTTTGGACTTATTTGTTCTTCCTGTCTACTGTAATACAAAGGCGCACTCACCTTTGCCTTATCAGGAAAGAACTTGCCCAATTCAAGGTTGGCTGTGACGCTGTAGTTTTGATAGTCGTCCTTAGAACGTTGGTCCACTCCCTCTTCCAAACCGCCAAATCCTTCGCTCATGTAACGTCCCTGCACATTGAAAGTACCAAAATCAGACAACTGCACATTTAAGTTTCCTTGCGCTGCCCAGCCTCCTTCGTTGCTGTATTCCAATAGGCGGAGTTCGTTCACCCATATCTCACCCGATTTTACCTCACCCGACTTGTTGCGTACGCCAATCATCATCGTCTTTACTTCACCAAGCGTTGGATTGCCCATGACGCTAACCTTGTTATTCGGACGCTCTGCATCATAAGAGGTAAATACTCGATTGTATGATGCTTGTCCCTGCGCCTTCGCCTTGTTTCTTTCTTTCTTTACTTCCGTAAATACCGTAAGCGGAATATCTAACATATTCTCCTCGGGCCAAACTTTTCGCACCGAAGCAAGCGAATAACGGTCGTACACACCGGGTGCTGTTAATCGCAACGGTATTTCATACTCATAGTAATTGCTTTTGTAATCGTTCCCCAATCGCACGAAGACAGCCAACTGATTGTCTTGCAGATTGGTGGTGTTCTGCTCCATAGCATTGGCATGCACAAACATTTGCATACGCTTGTACTGCCGCAAGTCGACAGACGTGTTTTTATAAACCGCCTTCGATTCGCCTGTTGCCAAATGTTGAACGACCAAGTCTAATGCCTGCTCGTTCGCTTCTACTAACTGTCGCTGGGTTGGATCTTGTGCTCGAACGATGCCAGGTGGCAACACATAGTTGACAGGTAACTTGTCGTTGTTCTCCTCTATGTTGACTGAACTCACCGACATCGTACCCGTTTGGGCAGAAGAGGGGTCGAGTTGCTGCTGATAGATGCGCCAATCGCCACGTACAAGGTCAAGACTACCAAAGCGAAGTACGATGGGCTTCTCAAATCCTGTTAAGAACATACGCATGAAGCGGATGCTGGTAAAATCGGAGATGGAACCAAATCGGCGCTCAAAGTCACGAATGGGAATGCGAAATTGATACCAAGTCACCCTTTCGTTTGTTTTCTTGTTACGCAAAGGCGCAACTGCTTCTCGCTTGTCTACAATGTGATTTTGCCCCACTACCAAGTCCTCTGGACGAATAGAAATGTGGTACTGAAAATACTTCTCATATTCGTTCAAAGTATAATCTTGGTTGATATCTTCCACATCAGGCATACTTTTATAAGAGGTGTCGTAACGCTCACTACGGTTTTCTGTATCGGGCGAATTGCCTTGCGGATTGTTGATATATTTGTAACGACGAAGAATAGAGGCTTGCATCTCATCATAATCGCGACCACGGAAATAATGATAATCATCGTTTGCCACATCTTTCAAAATGGCTTCAAACACAGCAGGGTTTACTTTTCCTTGTATTTGACGTAAGAAATCTTGATAAGAGGCAAAGTTTTTCTCTTCTTCATTGGTCAATCCATTGAACCCTAAATCCTGCAAAGCCCTTGCTCCCTTGCTCGTTGCGAAGGCATAAGTAACGCTGGGTTGCGTAGGTACCTTACCCCATTGCGTAGTCGTAAAGGCTTGACTTCCGTCGACGGGGAGTCCGCTCTCATAAAACTTCTTGCCATCGTGCAATATATCTTCGCTCACCTCTCCGAGATTGATATAAAAGTCTCCACCGTACTGATGAGCCGTTCCGTCTCTTCTGGTATAGATAAAGGGGTCGAGCATCCAAAATTCTATGTACTCAATGTTGGACGCTTCGAAGTCGCTATAATCTAATTTTCGCATCATTCCTCCCCATTTCTCTTGTGGATGGTTCAGGAAACCATCAGGAGTAAGATCAGGATTGAAATTATAGGGTCCTCGTTCGGCAGGATAATACGCCAAGTTCAGGATAGGGATTGTAGCGGTAACGCCACTATAACTGCTTTGATCTCGCTTGGGATACAACTCACGCACATACACCTCGCGCACATAATGGTTAGACAACTGTTCCAAATCACTTTTAATATGGCTGGGCGTCAGTGAACTGCTACGACGAGTAAACAGAGGGTCTATGGTGTACCATGCCAGCAACGAACGGTTAAATCCGCTACGCAAAGTGGTCTTGTCGCTATGCTCTGGGAACATGGAAGGCACGCTCGACATGACCCACGAGGTTGGTGTAGAAACATCTATCTTTGTAGTTGTATTCTCAAAGTCGTCTAAGTATGATGCATTGTCTTGTGTACCGTGGCTCTGACCTGCGATGAGTTGTGCAAATTCGGCATTGAATGAAATGTGCGAAGGTTGTGTAAGATGCAAGAAAGGTATTTTATCTAACAGGCTTGTGAGCCACTGACTTTCTTTTTTCCAATTGAGGTTAACCCCCCAAAGAGTATTGTTGAGCGGTTCTGCTCCCATATTTACCTTGTTCGTCAGTGCCTGCTCAGACAAATGTTGTACAGTACCACTCAACTGAAAATCTTTGCTAAAATCGTATTCCCAGTTCAGTCCAAACATCGTTTTGCGTTCTTGTGCAAAGTCTGTATTACTCTCTAAAGAAACATTGACATTTGTCCCCGCATCCAATATACTTTTGTTCAAGATGGTGACCTCACCTGCTGCGTAGTCTACAGAATAGTCAGCATTCTCTGTAAGTCGCACTCCTCCTGCCGTTACCACGACCGAACCCTGAGGAACATTGTATGCCCCTAAAGAGATAACATTAGCGGCTGAACCTCGATACTGCCCCATGAGTACGTATTTATTCTTCTCGGCAATTTGTTTGGCTACCGTCTTTGTCGAATCATACAGTTCGGTAAAGGCATATTTCTCTGGATGCTGAACGCCCTTGTCTCTAAGATAATTGAGGATAAAACTTCCAAAAGGTTCCACCTTTGGAAAGAACACACGCCCATCACTCACGGTATATCCTTCTACATAGTCAAAATAACCGTTGCTGTGCACCTTGTTGTTATTGTCCAAACGGTCAGCACCTAACAGTCTTATGATAGGTTGATTTTTCACTTGTGCTTCTGGGATGTAAGTAAGATAAACGCCTGCTGTATCGCTTTGATACTTCACATCTAATCTAAATTTCTCACGCTCGATAGAATTACCTAATTCATAGACGTTTTTCATCATCAAATCCCAGTTGCCCTGCTGTGGATTGTTGCTGGTATTTTTTAATGACTTTACGAACAATGCGGCATTGACATCGGTCACATCACTGGCAAACTCGCCCACCTGAAACGTTGTTCCCCCATACGTATATTCGTAAGCCACTGCTAACACTTGATCGGTTTGCAGACCAGTTTTCAACGACACATAGCCCAAGGCGGTATTCACTTTGTATTCCGAAGGATTGAGTAAACGAGCTCGTTCCAGCTTTTCATAGTCCACGCCTCCTACCAATCCAGCAGATGTTAATACCGAGTTAGCCTGGTCGATATTACGCACAATGCCGTAAGTGTTTACGATGGTAGAATATACGTTGTTTGCCTGATTAGACGGAACCTTTTGCATGGTGGTGTTCCATAAAGGATTTGACACCTTTTCATTCTCACCCAAATCAGTGAAGGCTATAATATTACGAGTGTTCGTCGTCACACCCGAGTTGTTAGTTACCCATATCTCCATGCGGTTAATTTTCACCCCAGAAGTGATGTTGGGTAACGATTTCATGTTTTCATCATATTGCTTGCGGAAATATTGTGACAAAAAGAAGTGTCTGTTCTCTTCATAATTCGCCACATTTATTTCAAAAGGCGTAAACTGTTTGCCGCCTTTTGAAGATACGGTCTTGTCAGATGATTTCTTTTGTGATGCCACCATCTGCAATTTTAGCTTACCAAATTGCATATCGGTACGAAGTCCGAACAATGAACTGGCACCCTTAATGAGCGACGAGTTGGAGGGGAACGACACGTTACCTGCTTCTACCAGTTTGATGATTTCATCCTCCTTGCCGTCGTACTTCAACTTCATGTTCTGCGCATCAAAGTCGAATGTGGCGTCAGTGTTGTAGTTCAAGTTCATGTTTACCTTATCTCCAACCCTACCGTTGACGTTCAGATTGATTTTTTCATCAAAGTTCATTGTGGTCATCTTTCGGTTTCGGATAGGCAAAGAGGGGTTGTCAATCTTTTTTATCGTTCCACCAAACTTAAGTTCTGCTGTACCTTGTGTCTTGATACGCACTCCTCCAGGTCCAAAAATCTTCTCAGCTGGTCCTAAATCAAAGTGCATATCGGTGAAGTCGAACTTCTCTTTTCCTTTTTTCTCGAAAACTTCTGCATTCTTTGTCCTAAAGTACTGCTTAAAGAGTTGTTGCTCACTCCACTTACGATATTCTTGAGGAGTCATCATAATAGGAGCATTCACCCAAGAGTTACCTATCTTAGAACCAAAGATATACCGATTCAGCGTGTCATTATAAACCACGTCTTGGTTCAGGTTTCTGGGACGCTTTAAGTCTAAAGGACTTTCCTCTAAATCGTCGAATATGACAGGAGTGGTGCGCTGTATTTTCCATCTTGGATGTAATAGGGAATCGGGTATATGGGTTTCGTCCTCGATTTCGGGCTGCACCTTTACCTGAACGGTATCTTTCTTGTTTCGTTTTTGAGGCTTTTGAGGAGTCTGTTGTTGCACACGCTGTACACCTCTACCTTGCCAATAAGGTAAAGTAAAGGCATATCCCGCCATACTCATGACGAGTAACACCAGCAGCAAACTATAAATACGTCTTCTCAACTCCATGCTTCCGCTGCGTCCTCAGCTTGACGATTTGCCGAATTTGTTTTACTTAATGCGACTCAATGCCAATTTTACAACTTGTTCTACAGGCATCGAATCACTCTCCTTTAGAATGGATTCTACGACCTTCGCACTCGGTGCGGGCGAGAAACCTAACATAGTGAGCGCACTTACAGCCTCATCACGAATGCCACTATGCACCATATTCTGCGGTTGATCGCTCACGTGTAGCTCGGTAGCGATGCCACTACTTACAATCTTATCCTTCAAATCTACAATGATGCGTTGTGCTGTCTTTAATCCTATTCCCTTGACAGACTTCAACATTCGCTCATCTCCATTTGCTATCACGTTGCACAATTCGGCAGGAGAAATGGCGGAGAGAATCATCCGAGCCGTGTTAGCCCCTACACCCGAAACGGTTATCAACATGCGATACAGATCACGTTCTTGCTTAGAATAAAAGCCATAGAATGTAAAATTGTCATCTCTTCCACCTGTTACGAGTGATTCATGGACATACAATTTCACTTCTTTCTTGCCTTGAATGGCACTGTAAGTATTCAATGAAATATTTAAGCTATAACCAATGCCAGCCGCCTCGAGTACAGCTTGAGCAGGAGTTAATTCTGTTAATTCACCCCGAATATATTCTATCATACCTTATTTGTTTGTGTATATACATGAAAGATAACGCTATCCATGGCAAGATATTGCTCCTATGGGCAGAAAGTACAAAAGGAAAAGGTGAAAAAACGTTGCGCAAAAATTCAATGGCTTCAGCGTTTTTTATTAGTATCGCAACATCTTATCATACAATATATTAACAACTACCCTAAAAACAGTCAACCAACTTAAAGCTCATGATCTATGTTTTAAGCATCTACTCTATGCCCCAATCATCCACAGTGGGCACATAAAGAAAGGTAGTTACACCTCTAACCAAAAGAAAGACCTATATCCTTGGTAAATATGGGATATAGGTCTTGCACGTTATCGTTATATGAATGTCTGAAAACTATACGTAAGTTTCCAAAAATTTCACCGTTCCATTTACTTTTAATTCATTGGTTGTAGCTGGAATCAGAATCGTTTCGCCAGCCCGTAATGATGTTTCATTACCCTCATTGTCAACAATGGTACCTTCTCCTTTTACGCCTATAAGGATTACAAAACTATCCAATTCGCTATAATCCAGTGTCATGGGCTCGTCTAAATCGTACACTGCGGTATGAAAGTAAGGACAGTGGACAAGGCTCACACCTTGATTTTTTTGTGATGTATAGACTGTTCGATAGTCGTTTAACACCTCGTAATTTATGCATTCAGCAGCCAAGTCTGTGTGCAATTCTCGATAGTTCCCGTTCTTGTCTTTGCGCTTAAAGTCGTAAATGCGATAGGTGACATCTGAGGTTTGCTGAATCTCTGCCAAGAAGCATCCCTTACCAATGCTGTGAATCCGTCCTGCTGGCAAAAAGAAGCAATCGCCTTCTTTTACCGAGTAGTCGGCTATTGCATCAAGGATGGTATCATTTTCTACCATTTCTTTGTACTCGGCAGGTGTTATCTTCTTTTTTAAGCCACTGCGCAAATGTGCATCCTTGTCAGAATCCATGATGTACCACATTTCTGTCTTGCCACGTGATTTACCTTGTTTCTTTGCAATTTCATCAGTAGGGTGAACTTGTATGGACAAATCCTGACGAGCATCGATAAACTTAATGAGGAGCGGGAATTCATTGCCAAACTGCTCATAGTTAGATTCTCCAATGAGTTTGCCCTTCAATTCTTCTACAACTTCATTTAAGGCACGCCCTGAATATTCTCCTTCACTAACGATGGTTTGGTGATCTTTAACGCCAGAAATTTCCCAACTCTCACCTACATTTTCTAATTGACTATCTAAATGCTTAAACGGAATAATCTTGTTACCGCCCCATATTGTTTGTTTAAGGAACGCATTGAATTTTAATGGTTTCATAAGTTAGATATTTTACTAAATCTATTGAAATGATATGTTAATTCTTTTTCCAAAATTCGGGTGTTAAAATCACTAACACACTAAAGATTTCCAAACGTCCGACAAGCATCATGAGGGCACAAATCCATTTGATATAATTTGGAAGAATGCTCCAACTCATGGTTGGTCCTATCTCCAATCCCAAGGTGGGACCAACGTTACCTAAGCAGCTCAGGATGATAGTGATAGAGTTGGTACTGTCGATATGGGCTACCATCAGTGCAAATGATGCCAATACGCAAAGTATGAGGTACATCGTAACGAAAGCTAAGAGTATTCCCCGTTTTTGATAGGGAATATTTGTTTTGTCAATCTTGAGTGGTAAAACCGCATTGGGATGAAGTATTTGTCTAAATTCATTGCGAATCGTTTTCAACAGCATCACACCCCTTATACATTTAACACCTCCACTGGTAGACCCCGAGCAAGCACCCATAAACATGCAGATTGCAAGGATAACCCATGTAACATGTGGCCATTGCCCAGCATCATCATTGAATAATCCTGTGGTAGTAATAAAAGAAACGACTTGAAAGATGCCCGATCGGAATGCAGGCTCAACGTCGTAACCACGCCTAAAGATGAGTTCAAGCATGATGAAAAGGCTAAAGATACTAATCAGAAAAATGTAAAACTTGAATTCAGAGTTTCTAAACAAGTCTCTTATCCTTAACTTAGCAACAGATACATATAAGAGTGTGAAGTTGACACCCGACAAGAAACAAAAGAGTGTACACATATATTCTATCGCAGGCGAGTGAAAGAACTCGGTACTACTATTGTGAGTTGAAAAACCACCTGTCGCTGTCGAAGTCATAGCATAATTGAGAGAGTCGAACCAGTTCATGCCAAAAAACATGTAACTGCCCATACAGGCTACTGTTAATATAAGGTAGACGGACAATATCCACTTGGCACTGGTGGAGAGTTTTGGGGCTAACTTTGTCTTTATTGGTCCCGTTGCTTCGGCAGCAAACACCTTGACAGAACCACCCACCATGGAAGGTAACAAGGCTACGGTAAAGAACACAATGCCCAATCCACCAATCCATTGGGTGATAGAACGCCAAAAAAGGAGGGCATGTGGAAGAGCCTCTACATTATCAAGAATGGTTGCACCCGTAGTAGTGAAACCAGACATGTTTTCAAAATACGCATCTGTAAAATTCGGAATATAGCCACTGAAGGTGAATGGAAGTGTACCGAAGAGGCTAAAAACAATCCACGACAAGGTTACCACAAGATAGGCGTCACGCCGAGACAATGAGTTGTTGGATGCACGACCTAAGTATTTCAGTATGAAGGCAACGAAAAGCGTGATGGCGACAGAGATAATAAAAGCCATTGCATCATCTTCTCCATAACTAAATGCCATGACGAAACAGACAAATAGGATAAAGGCTTCTATGAAAAGAAGCGAGCCAATGACCTTGTATACAGAACGAAGATTTATCATTTTCTATGACTTTGAAATGCTATATAAAAAACTTTTCAATGGTTTTCATATTTACATTGTGACAAAATACAACGACAATATCGCCTGCTAATATTTGTGTGTGACCCGAAACCAGCATACCTTCATCGTTTCTCACCAAACCTCCAATCGTTGTACCTTTGGGTAATCCTACATCCTTGACTGCTTTTTTAGTCACAATAGACTTCTCTTTAGCCACAAACTCGGCTACATCGGCATTCGCAGTGGTCAGAAATCTCATGTTCATCACATTGTCATCAAGCATAATTTGATAGATGTGACTTGCCGCAATTGCCTTTTTGTTAATGATTGTACCAATATCTAAGCTCTCTGCCATGTTGACATAGTCTACGTTTTCCACCATGGCAACCGTTTTTCTCACCCCTAATCGTTTAGCTGTAAGACAAGCCAAGATGTTAGTTTCGGCATTGTCGGTCAACGCCACAAAAGCTTGTGTATTCGTAATCCCCTCTTCTTGTAATAGCTGAATGTCTCTTCCGTCACCGTTAATGATCAGCGCTTTGTCATTATCCATGAGGTTATTGAGTTGTTCACAGCGTTCTTCACTGATTTCCAACACTTTGGTATCCATATATTCTGGCATCGTATTCACTGCACGAACGGCTGTCGAACCTCCTCCCATAATCATGACGTTTTTCACATCTGCATATAGTTCTTTCCCTACAATCTTACGGATATAGGGAATATATTGTGGAGTTGTCATGAAATATGCAAGATCGTAAAGTTTTAGCTCGTCATTACCTCCAGGGATGATAGTATCATTTAACCGTTTAATGGCTACCACATGGTAGGGATCATCAGGACCGCAGAGATTCTTGAGAGGGTTGTTTAATATCTCGCAGGTCTCTCTTAATTTAATGGCAAGCATCACCAACGCACCATGATGGACATCCCATCGCTGACGTACCCATGACATCTTAAGCCCATTGATGATGTCAATGGCTGCCAATTTTTCTGGATAAATAAGAGAACTTACTCCCAAATCTGCAAAAAAAGCTTGTAGCTCGGGATCTGTATACTCACTATTATTGATCATCGCTACTGTCTTTTTCGCACCTAACGCCTTTGCTAAGACACAAGAGGTGATATTGAGACTCTGATCGGGGGTCACAGAAATAAATAAATCAGCGTGGTCTGCTCCTGCCGCACGCAAAGCTTTGATACTGCTGGGCGATGCTTGCATGGTGAGTAAGTCAAAGTCGGACCCTATTTGCGCCAGCCTGTCTTCAGCCTCATCAAGCAAGGTAATATCTTCATGGTTGCGAGACAGCATTTTTGCAAGATGGGTACCGATAGCGTATGCACCACTGATGATGATTTTCATATTGATAAACTTCTTAAGAAATGAATTATAAAAGCCTAAGAAGGCATTGTCTCTGCCGACAGTAGGTCTTGAATAGTGTGTTGGATATGCGCTGTATCAATGCCCGTCAGTGCTTTGAGTTCATCTACGCTTCCATGTTCAACAAACTGGTCAGGGATACCCATTCGCTTTACCTGAATATCATATCCGTGGTCATTGAACCATTCCAATACAGCTGAACCAAATCCACCCATGCGGATTCCGTCTTCTATCGTGATGACTTTTTGGAAGTGTTTGCCCACCTCTTCTAATAATGTTTCGTCTAAAGGTTTTACAAACCGCATGTCATAGTGGGCGATAGAATAGAGCGAACCAAGAGAGTCGAGTACTTTTTCAACATCGTTTCCCACTGCCCCTATCGATAGAATCGCCAAATCTTTTCCGCTCCTCAATCTTCTGCCAGTACCTACTTTGATTTCTTCTAATGGACATTTCCAATCGGTATGTACACCTCTTCCCCGAGGATAGCGTATCACAAACGTTCCTTTGTTGGGCAGTTGGGCGGTGTACATCAGTCTTCTCAACTCTCTCTCATCCATAGGTGCAGAAATCGTTAGGTTGGGAATGGGGCGCAATGCCGCCATATCAAACATGCCATGATGCGTTGCACCATCTTCACCTACAAGTCCTGCGCGATCTAAACATAGCACAACAGGTAAGTTTAAGATTGCCAAATCGTGTATGATGTTATCGTAGGCACGCTGTGAAAACGAACTGTAGATATTGCAAAATGGCATCATCCCCTCTTTAGCTAATCCTCCCGAAAAGGTTACGGCATGACCTTCGGCTATTCCAACATCAAAGGCACGGTCGGGCATCACATCAATCAGTTTGTTCATAGAACATCCTGTGGGCATCGCTGGCGTAATGCCAACAATTTTGGGGTTCAGCTTTGCCAATTCTACTAACGCATCTCCAAAGACGTCTTGATATTTAGGAGCTTGATTATCGTTATCTTGCTGTATCCTTTGCCCTGTTTCAATGTTGAACTTTCCGGGCGCATGAAATTCTATTTGCGACAGCTCTGCAGGCTTATAGCCTTTCCCTTTGGTGGTATGAAGGTGTAATAATTTAGGTCCCTTCATTTCTTTTAACTGTTGAAGGATACGTACAATCTCCTTGATGTTGTGTCCGTCAAAAGGACCAAAGTAGCGTATGTTCATGCCTTCAAACACGTTCTGTTGGTGGCTGATGACAGATTTAATAGCATTGTTGAGCCTTAAGATTCCTTTTTTACGTTTGTCATCAAGGTACCCTCGTTGGTGTAACCACTGCGAAGCCTTAAACCTAAGCTTGTTATAGGTTGCATTGGTGTCGAGTGTGAGCAAGTATTTTTCCATGCCACCCACTGCGTGATCAATGCTCATATCGTTGTCATTGAGCACAATCAATAAATCATTGGGGGTGGACGAAACATTGTTAAGTCCTTCAAAGGCGAGTCCTCCACTCATTGCACCATCGCCAATAATGGCTACAATCTTCTTATTGTCCTCATGGTTTTGCTTGGCTGCTACTGCCATTCCTAAGGCAGCAGATATGGAGTTAGATGCATGACCACAGGTAAAGGTATCATATTCGCTCTCAAGGGGCGTAGGAAAAGGACGCAAACCACGCAACTTCCGATTGGTGTTGAAAGCCTTTCGTCGACCTGTTAATATCTTATGGCCATAGGCTTGATGACCTACGTCCCAAACAAGTTTATCTTTTGGAGTGTCAAAGACATAATGCAGAGCTACCGTTAGCTCCACTGCTCCTAAAGAAGAAGCAAAATGTCCAGGGTTGACAGATACCTCTTGAATGATATCTTGACGTAGTTCTTCACAGATTTGGGGAAGTTGGTCAATGCTAAGTTTGCGTAAGTCTTCTGGATAATCAATCTGATTTAGAAGTCCAAATTTATCTTTGTTCATCAATAAGTTCTCAACAATATCCATGCAAAGATAATAAATTTCTATGAACCACGTGGACTTTCATTTGTTTTTTGTATCTTTGAATCCCTAAACTGAAAACATGAAACCTGTTATGAATCAAAAAAAAATCTTTTTGGCTACTGCTCTTTTGTGTTCGAGCATAGCTATGTATGCCCAAAGGGCAGGTGGTATCTCGGCTGATATGTTACAAAAAATAGAGCGTATGCAGCCCTCAACACAGTCTTCCAAAGGCATCATCAATGCCTTGGCGTCTAACAACATCGATAATCTGGCACAGAATTATGCCAATAGTGGAACTATAGACGACTATTTTAGTGTAGAAACGCCTAAGCAAAGCATTCATGATCAAAAGAGTAGTGGACGCTGTTGGATGTTTTCTGGCTTTAATGTGTTGCGAGCTAACTTTGCTAAACAGCACAATGATACAATAACTGTAGAATTTTCTCACGCTTATTTATTCTTCTATGACCAGTTGGAAAAGGCAAATCTTATGCTCCAAGGAGTGATTGACAATGCCTCTAAACCCTTGGAGGACACTCGGATGCAGTTCTTTTTCAAGAACCCTATCAATGACGGAGGCACCTTTTGTGGGGTGGCTGACTTAGCCGAAAAGTATGGACTGGTACCAATGAGCGTGATGCCAGAGACGTATTCGAGTAACAATACTCGACTCATGGCACGTATGGTGGCATCGAAATTGCGTGAATATGGATTGGAGTTGCGAAGCATGGTGCATGCTGGAAAGAATAAACGCACGATAGAAACTCGTAAAACAGAAATGCTTTCCACTATTTATAACATCTTGTCAATGACAATAGGCAAGCCTGTTGAGCAGTTTACTTATGCCTTTAAGAACAAAGAAGGGAAAACTGTAACTCCATTAAAGACTTATACTCCTCGTGAATTTTATAACGCTACGGTAGGTCATCCACTGAACGGAACCTTCATCATGCTGATGAACGACCCTCGAAGACCTTATCATCAAACCTACGAAGTAGAGTATGATCGACACACCTACGATGGACATAACTGGAAATATCTAAATCTCCCCATGAACGAGATTGCAGAGTTGGCAATCGCCAGCTTAAAAGATGGACATAAAATGTATAGCTCTTACGATGTAGGGAAGCAGTTCGATCGCAAGCGAGGCTATCTTGATGTAGACAATTATGACTATGGCAGTTTGTTTGGAACCACGTTTAACATGTCAAAGGCTGACCGCATTGCCACCTTTGAAAGTGGCTCTACCCATGCCATGACACTAACGGCAGTAGACCTTGACTCAAAGGGTATGCCTCTAAAGTGGAAAGTAGAAAATAGCTGGGGTGCCAGTGCAGGACACCAAGGTTGTCTCATTATGACGAACAAATGGTTTAACGAATATATGTTTAGATTGGTAGTACACAAAAAATATGTACCTGCCAAACTGTTAAAGGAATATGAGCAAAAGCCCATCATGGTGATGCCAGAAGATCCTTTGTTTGAAGTTGATCAATAAATTACACGAAAAAATGAAAAATATAGGTATCAAATTTTTCCTCCTTTTATCAGCTGTCTTATGGACAGCTGATTTTTCTTTCGGTGCTGATGTGCCCATCCAAAAAATTCGGTATGCTGGACCATTTGTTGTTCAAGTACCTTATAGATTGGACAGTGTCGATGTTTGTCAGCACCCTTACGATACGTTATCAATGTTAGAGACCCCAGTTGATCTTCACCAAGTCTTTCGTGGACGGTTCTTATCGTCTCCTTTCTTACCAAAAACCGACGCTGCTTGTGCTCTTCATCTATTGGGTTTCCAAATTCAGTCCGACGGGTTTGCGCATGCGACGCTCCATGTAGGTGGACTTACACATTATCAATTATATGTAGATGGGCAATTGAACAAGGATGGTAAGCTGACGCTTGAACCTAAAACGCACGACATTGTCATTAAATACCTCTCAAACAAGGGACAATTGGACACGCTTCAACTTCAATTAGAATCACCACAGAGCGAATTGCTGCACATTGATCCAACTCATCAACTCTTCACGCTAAGTCATCTTACCGACCGCAAGTTTGTCACTGGCGTAGAACTTTCGGCAACAGGAGAATATTTAATTACTGCTTATCGTGATGTCGTGAAAGGCGGAAAAACAACTTATACTTGGAAAGTATCAAACCTCAAGTCAGGTGCAGTTGTTGCATCTACCCATCATGCTATCCACTGGATGCCTCGTTCTATGCAGTATTATTGGACACGTGAAGGCAGCCAAGGTCGTGAATTGGTCGTTACCGATGTCAATAGTGGTCAAGAAAATGTCTTAGCAACAAATCTTCCAACAGGCAACTTTGTCATGTCCCCCACAGAAGATTATCTTATATTGCTGAAACAAAACAAAGGGCCAAAGGAAGATAAAGCTATTTATGAGATTCTTGAACCCGAGGATCGACAGCCAGGTTGGCGTGATAGGGTAAGCTTGTTGAAATATGATTTTGCAACAGGTCTTTGCCAAACGCTCACTTTTGGATATCGCAACGTTAGCCTGTTGGACATTTCTGCCGATGGAACTCATTTGCTGTTCATGACCAACCATACTCGTCTCACCCAGCGACCCACAACCTTGTACAACATTTTCGATATGGATTTGCGCACTTTGAGTGTAGAGCAATTGGTGAAGGATGACGGTTTTGTAGCGGATGCTGCTTATGCTCCGTCTGGAAAAGAAATCGTAGTAATGGCATCACCCGAAGCATTTCACGGTGTTGGGGCGAATGTTCCTCAAGGGAAAGTACCCAGCATGTACGATTATCAACTATATCTTTTGAATGTTGCAAATCGAAAAGTGACGCCATTAACCAAGGATTTTAAGCCTGGCGTAAGCAAGTTCAGATGGAATAAATACGATGGTCAGTTATATTTTACTGCCATGGATCGTGACTATGTTCACTTGTTTCGGTGCGATATGCGTACCCATAAAATTCAAAAGATGGCTCAACCCGAAGAGGTTGTCAAACAAATTACTTTTGCAAGTCAAGCGCCAACCATGGTTTTTAGCGGTGAGAGTGCCTCAAATGCCGACCGAGTTTATACGATAAATCTACGTCGCAGTCAGCCAAAACTTGTGGAAGACACCAATCAAGAAACATTGGCAAATGTTCAATTAGGTGCCTGCAAGACTTGGAATTTTGTTAATTCGCGTGGAGATACAATTTGTGGAAGGTATTATTTGCCGCCAAATTTTGATGCTACTCAGCAATATCCGCTCATCGTCAACTACTATGGAGGGTGCTCGCCCACCAGTCGTAACTTTGAAACACGCTACCCACAACATGCCTATGCCGCACTGGGCTATGTGGTATATGTATTGCAGCCCAGCGGTGCAGTAGGGTTTGGGCAGGAGTTCTCGTCACGACATGTCAATACAGCTGGTAAAGGTGTGGCAGAAGATATTATTGAAGGAACGAAGAAATTTGTAGCAGAACATGCCTTTATCAATGCAAAGAAAATAGGATGTATTGGTGCTTCGTATGGAGGATTCATGACTCAATACCTGCAAACTCAAACCGATATTTTTGCTGCTGCCATTTCACATGCGGGCATTAGCGACCATACCAGCTATTGGGGCGAAGGTTATTGGGGATATAGTTATAGCGAAGTGTCCATGGCCAACAGCTATCCATGGAGCAATCCCGAATTGTACGTGAACCAAAGTCCGCTATTCCATGCGGATAAAATCCACACACCGTTGTTGTTCTTGCATGGCAGTGCAGACACCAACGTACCCATTGGTGAAAGCATACAGATGTTTACAGCCTTGAAACTCTTGGGTAGACCAACAGCTTTTGTGGTAGTTGACGGTGAGAACCACCATATACTCGACTATCATAAGCGACAAAAATGGCAAAACACTATTTTTGCTTGGTTTACCAAATGGCTTAAAAACGACAGCACATGGTGGGATGCGCTGTATCCTAAGAAAGCACTTTAAGCGGCAAAGGGAAACAGGTAAAAACTGTTTTGCATAGAAACAAGGTCATGGTATCGGGCTGTCAACAGCATTGCCCTTCTACCATGACCTTGTTGATGAGTGAACTTTGCGTTCACAAAGTTGTCCAAATTTGGCTCACTCAAATAGCACTTAGACCAGTGCCTTTATTAAATCTTCTCGTTCACCAGCCAGCAGGTCAATTACAGGTATCTCTACCATCGTGTAACAACCGGGTTGTTGGTGCATACTGGCACGTGCTACATTAACCAAAACTTGTGCGGTCAAGGCAGGATTGTTAATGCTCATGGTAAACTCCATGCGTTGGTTCTGTGTCTTGCCACTCACTCCCTTGCGCACTAAGTGTACACCGTGTCCCATATCTTTTACGGCATCTACCGAGTCAACAGCCATTACATGCGTTTCATCGTGTGCAAAATAGGGGTCGGCTTTTATCTCTTTAGTTACCTCATCGAGTGTGGCACCTTCTTCCAACTCTACGTACACCATACGTCTGTGAATAC
This sequence comes from Hoylesella timonensis S9-PR14, assembly GCF_000762405.1. GTDB lineage: Bacteria > Bacteroidota > Bacteroidia > Bacteroidales > Bacteroidaceae > Prevotella > Prevotella timonensis_A. The sequence goes on from NZ_JRPQ01000071.1 coordinate 30,298, forward strand.
CTTCACCCAAAGGAATTGTCATAGAGAGGGCATTCTTCACACCTTTCTTGCTTCTTGCGCACACGCTGTGTCCCATCGACATGCCTGGTCCAAAGTTAGTATAGCTCAATCCTTTGGGTGCAAGGCTTTGCATCAACGTGCGAACAACCGAGTCAGAACCCGGATCCCAACCTGCACTAATGATGCTTACAGCGTGGTGTTCTTTACAGAGAGGCATTAGTGCGCTGCGATAGTCTACAATATCTGTATGAATATCAAAGCTGTCAACGGTATTGATGCCCAAGGGCAATATCTTTTCTGCATATTCTTTACAACTGCGTGAAGGCGTTGCCAAAATGGCAACATCTACACCTTCAAGTTCTTTAATATCCTGTACAACTTTGTAAGGAGCCAATTCGGCTGGCTTGTTTTCTGCGCCTTGTCTGCGTACAATTCCTACTAATTCAAAGTCTTCAGCGGCTTCAACGGCTTCAACCGTAAATTTTCCAATATTGCCATAACCAACTATGGCTGCTCTAATCTTCTTCATTTTGTTTATTTATTATTTGGTTTGAAAAACAGGAATCGTTTACAATGGATACAACAATTCTATTTTGCACCATGAATCCTATCCCTATTTAATTCCTTAATCTGGATACAAAAGTATATAGATTTACGTAGATACACACGCATGTAATTTAGTTTTTAACTCTTTTTTACGAGCTACTTTATGTTGAGCAATGCTATGTTAAAAATATAACATAGGATTAATCAGCCTTGTCTCCACGCTCTAATCAAGACACAAGATAAACTTCCTCACCTCAGAGTCAAGACACAAGGCGGAAAGAAAGGACCCGTTCGTATCAGGTCATGATTTGATATATTTTTGTATATCTTGGCAGATGCGCTGAAAAGGTTCAGACTCACTGTAAGCCGTATTCTTCTTCAACATGGAAGAAATGTTCTCCACAGAGTTACGATAACTTGTCAGTTCATTGCGCTGTTGAGTTCCGTGTTTGCTCTGTTGCATAATCTCTCGCTCACGCTCTTGCGTTAATTGCACACACACTTTATTTAACATGGGCACCACGACTTTATCGAACAAATGATGTCCTTGTATGTACAGATAAGTAGTCTCTGGAGTGACTCCCAATCGGCGCAAGTCGGCTTTCACTTTGAGATAGCCTTCCTTGGCATCAGGATATTCTTTATGAAATCTGGCAATGCGTTTGCCCACCTTCTGACGAACATTGGAAATATTATGCTCGGCATTCGCTATCGTAAAATGCCCAGGCATGATGATGCGAAGAAAGTCGGTAATGGTAAATTTGTTGTAATCGGGAGTGCGATAAAACCAAATACTCCAAATAAAAAGAGGATAAATAGCACGCGAATAATCTTCTAAATATCGCTGCATATCAAAAATATGATGGTCGTTCAGCGTTACCATTACACAGGTATCAAAGAGCGATGGCGCATAACATTGCAGGTTCTCAATGGCGTAGGCGTAGGTATGGAAAATGTATGGATTGGAAAGTATTTCCTTTGAGGTTTGAGTGGCTCCCTGTATTAGATAATCATAATCGGCATCCACACATGCAATCATATCACGACCTACTTTATCTGTAAGCAGATTCATCAACACTGCCTTCTTTCCACGCTCCAAGTGTTGAAGACGAGAAGGTAACATGATTTGAAAATAACATTTGTCATCTTCAAACTCTCTCAATACCGTGCGCCAAAAATAAATATCATCGTAACTCTCTACATACGCCACAATGCGCCGTTTAGCGTTCAATGATTTGAGTTGATTGGCAGCCCCAATATAGGCAGATGAAATATTATCTTTTAGTCGTTTTCCCATTTCAAGCCCTGATTCAAGGTGGTTTCAAGTGCTATCGATTCACATCTGTGATGTCACTTACCTCAGTAACGTGTTCCATCCAGCCATTCATAATCACCGCTGGCGAATGAGTCGTCAGAATGAGTTGTACATTCGGATTTAATTGTAATATCAAATCAATGAGCTGCTCTTGCCAGTCAATGTGCAAACTTACTTCTGGCTCATCCATAAAGAGCACGTAGGGTTGGTGGTCTTGAATTAAGACTGTGAGCAAGATGGCAAGTATTTGCTTCTCTCCACTGGAGAGTTGGTAAGGCACCAGTGTTTCACCAAGTTGGGAAAAGCGAATTTCGTTTTGTGTTCGAATGATAGTTTTACCCGTATCGGCAAATAATTTATCCATCATGTCTTGAAACAACACCTTGGCTGAAGAGAGTTGTTGGGCAGTAGCAGCAGCGTCAGGTCCACCTTTCTGTAACGCCTCTATCATCCGATTTCCTACATTAACTTGATAATCGAGATACTTACGCTGCAACTGAAACAATTGCCAATCCAATTCTGTTGCCAACCGCTTATCTACTTTGGCAACGGTATCGGAGCTCATTAAAGGTCTGTCGAAAGAGCGAATAATATCATATCGTACGCAATCTGCATCATCAGGAGACACGGTAATCTTGACACTTGGTGGCAATTCTGAAATCAAGTTATTACCTTCTAACAGTCCTTTGATCACTTTATTGAGAATGGTACTCTTACCCACCCCATTGATACCACTAAGCACATTCACCTGCCTGTCAAGATTCCACACAATATGTCGTCTACCACTCCACAGAGAATCTATCTCAATTCGTTTGATATAATCTGCGTATTTCATCTGTCCAATGTTTTATCTGTCAAGCATGGCAACACTCGCACAATGCAAAGGCTACCACCCATGCCACCTGTTGATTGGACAAATATACAGAATTATCGGTAATGTGCCAAGCGCTATCTAAATTAAAAATAAAAATAAAACAGCCCATGATGAATACTGAATGAAAAAATACATGAAAGGAACTGTTGAAAAAAATAGAACATAATGAACACGCTCTTTTATTTGAGAAAAAATGCTTGTCTCTGACTGACCTTTTAATGAAAGAGCTGCGGCTTTTTATCATTATTATCTATGGCTAAGGCATTCGCTATCTTTGTCCTATAATTTTACCAAAAATCGACCATCTAAAATCTGCAAAATAGAAAAAAAATAATAGGCAAACGGTATGCAAAAATGCACTGATTTTAACAAAAAAGACGCTTTTTACAGCTGAAGCAATGACTTTACGGTCTTGGAAACATACATTAGAGGTGTTATTCACATGCTTCAGCGGCATTAAAGCATGCAAATAGGAGGCTTATCTCAATGCTTCAGTCGCCAAAAAGTGGAAAAAAGGGGAAAGAAAAGAGATGATAAAAATATAATACGCTTAATAACAATGGGTTATGAAAGTTTCTCATAATTCGCGTATTTGCGACCAACTTTGCAGTTGGTGATTTACATGCGAGTTATGAGAGGCACTTTGTAAAGAAAATTCAGCATTTATTATCCTCCAAAACACCGTACCAAGTATCTTACATATGCTGTATTATGGATGCTTCTTTGTTGTAAAAATGTCGCTCTTTTGATGAAAGAGCAGTATGTAATCAAAATAAGATCATCTATATATTTGATTTTCTCATAGTTTTTCTTAATTTTGTGTGAAACATACAATTGTACGAAATAAGAGGTGAGTTCCTCATTGCTAAGCGTTCGATAAGGCGGGTTACTACTGCATGGGAAAAGTTATAGCTTCAGAAGAATGTGATTTGAATAAAAACCTAACACATCTTGTTCAAGGTAACAGAATTGTAATATTTCTGAAACATCTATGAAGAGTTGATGTGCTAACTTTGTCAACTGAATACATTTATTGTTATCAAATATGGAAGAAAACAATTATCGCATTCTCGTCGTAGACGATGAACAAGACTTATGTGAGATTCTGAAGTTCAATCTCGAGACTGAAGGGTATGCTGTTGATACTGCCAATTCGGCAGAGGAAGCCATGAATATGGAGCTAACATCGTACAATTTGTTATTGTTGGATGTCATGATGGGAACGATGTCTGGCTTTGCCATGGCAAAGAAGCTTAAAGAGGAGTCAGCAACAACCCATATTCCAATTATTTTCTTGACTGCCAGAGACACTGAGAATGATACGGTGACAGGATTTAATTTAGGAGCAGATGACTATATCAGCAAGCCTTTCTCCATTCGCGAAGTCTTGGTACGGATTCGTGCGGTCATCAGAAGAACTGCAGAAACGGAAGACCATAAGCAACCAAAGATGCTCAAATATCAAGGTTTGGAGATGAATTTGGACAGAAAAACGGTTTCTATTGATGGCAAGGATGTTCCTTTTACTAAAACAGAATTTGAGTTATTGCATCTCTTACTCTCAGAAAAAGGACACGTCTTTTCACGTCAAGAGCTTATTGATCGTATCTGGCCGAAGGATGTGTTGGTACTCGACCGAACTGTAGATGTTAATATCACACGCTTAAGAAAAAAGATTAATCGGTTTTCAAAGTGCATCGTCACACGTTTAGGATTTGGCTATTATTTTGACGCACTATGAGAAAAATATCCGTAGGGACACGCCTATACGTCAGTATTATGGCGATTTTTTTGCTGTTTGCCATTGCATTTATTGTATTTCAACAAGTCCGTGAAAAACAATATAAAATAGAACTGCTGAATGAGAAACTGCAAAACTATAATAAGCAGTTAGCTGATGCCATGAAGTATATGGGCAAGACCGACGAGACGACATTGGACTCCTATGTGAAGACACACAGTTTACCTAACCTCCGAGTAACAATTATAGACAACGAAGGGCATGTTACGTTTGACAACTTAGAAAAGAATTACAACCGTTTTACAAATCACGCCAATCGTCCAGAGGTCATAGAAGCCAAAAAAAAAGGGACAGGTTCAAGTGTAGAAAGAAATAGTAAGACGTTAAAGCAGGAGTTTTTTTATTCGGCAACTTACTTCAACGATAGCAAAATCACGATTCGCAGTGCCTTACCGTATAATAATGATTTGGCAAAATCGCTTCAAACAGATCAGCATTTCATTTGGTTTGCGTTGACAACTATTATTATATTGACGTTAGTATTATGGCGTTTCTTGAGTAGATTAGGTGCCAACATTACAAAGCTCAAACTTTTTGCCAGTAGAGCCGACCATAATGAAAGCTTGGAAACAGAAGATTTGATTGCTTTTCCTGACGACGAATTGGGAGAGATAGCCGAAAGAATTATCAAAATCTATAAACGTCTTCAGAGTACACGACAAGAACAAGATAAGCTAAAACGACAACTTACTCAAAATATTGCGCACGAATTAAAAACTCCCGTAGCAAGCATTCAGGGCTATTTGGAAACTATCTTAGACAATCCCCATATCGACGAGGAGACGAAGAAGCAATTTTTGAAACACAGTTATGCCCAAAGTCAGCGACTAACCTCTCTCCTACAAGACATCTCTACGTTGAATAGGATGGATGATGCCCCTGAAATAAAAGAAAATGTAGAAGTAAATATCTCTCAAATGATAGAAGATATTAGTAAAGAGACTGCGCTACAATTAGAAAAGCACCACATGAGCTTTATCATCAATCTTCCTAAAACCATCATTGTGCACGGGAATAAAAGCCTGCTATATAGTATCTTTAGAAATCTGACAGATAACGCTATCGCTTATGCAGGCAATGGCACCACGATTACATTGGATGCCGTAGAAAACAATAAAGATTGGAGTTTTGCGTTTTATGATAATGGCATTGGAGTCGCAAATGAACATTTGTCGCGCATTTTTGAACGCTTTTATCGAATAGATAAAGGGAGAAGTAGAAAATTAGGCGGCACAGGTTTAGGACTCGCTATTGTAAAGAATGCTGTGATGATTCATGGAGGAACGATTCAAGCTAAAAACCTACCCACAGGAGGTCTGCGATTTGATTTTAATATTAAAAAGAATAACGAATGAAAATAACACAAGCCACCAAAGAACAAGCAAGAGAAATTGCAAAACTCATCATGCTTGCCATGAACTATGAGTGTTGTCAAAACTTAGCAGGTCCCAATCACACACTGAACGAGTTTGAAGACTTGATGACCGAATTGGTGAGCATGGACGAAAGCCAATACAGTTATAAGAACACCTTCGTAGCATTGAGTGATAACAACGAAGTAGCAGGTATTTGTGTGAGTTACCACGGTGCCGACCTGAAGAAGCTGAGAAAGGTATTCATTGAAAAAGCACTTCAAAAATTCAACATCGACTATCGAGATATGAAAGACGAGGCACAGCCTGACGAACTATATATTGACAGTATTGCTATTCTTCCGCAATACCGCCGCAAGGGCATTGCCAAAGAACTGATCATGCAAGCCTTAAATAAGGCGAAAGAAATGAAGATAGATAAAATTGGACTTTTAGTGGATAAAGACAATCCACATGCAGAGCGCCTCTACACGACCCAAGGGTTTCGGTATGTAGACGACACCGATTGGGGTGGACATCCCATGAAACATCTACAGTATTTGATTACTTTTTACGGATAGGATAAGAAAAAGCGTTCAGTGATGCGGGTACGCCATCTACGAGCGTCTCCGCACACACATTCATATAAGTTGTGTAGCTACCATTGTAATATTCTACGACCGCTATTCCGTTTTCGTCAGTCTTCAAATTCGGATTCCAATATAAAGTACGACGCATCTCATCGGCATTGTTGTCAAAGTATCCACTCTCTGGATAGATGGGCGAATAAAAAGCCTTTGGCTCATCATATCCTTGAATCACTGTGCGACGGATGCCTCGTGATGGACGATAATTTTTGTTAGAACTCCAATTGTCAGCCATCTTAAACGCACAACGTACTACATACTTATTGAGTGCTATCTGACTGGCAGTGTCTACACGTAAATGAGTATAAGCATCGGTGAGTTCAGACTTCTGTATGCGATAGTTATCATCAACCGAATAAGCGTATCTGTTAAACTTGTCCATGTACAACATCGCCGTTTCTACCATGTCAAGGTCTTTCTCGATATAGGGCAGTTGTATCTCTTCTCCATTCACGCTATATCGCAACGGATTAACACCATATTGCGTTCCTTCTGGGTTAATAAGTGGGTTAAGGTTGTGCAAGAAAAATCCCACCTCATTTGATACATACTTCCCTTCATCGCGTAGTTTGTCGATATGTTTACGAATATTATAAAAGGCAAGAATATCTCGTTCAAAAGACTCGGTGTCTTTCAAAGTACTATGTCGCTTTTTACCTTTTACCACCACCTCGTCTATCTGCAAAGCATTCGCTTCAAGTTGATTTGTTGTTAGCGAATCGACCAGTTGTTGCAGTGCCAAAGTGTCTACAGGGTCCTCCCAAGTGGGGTGCAACTCTCGCCAATCATAGGCTCTTAAGCCAGGTTCAAAGTTGCGATAAAGACTCACATCGGCATAACGATTCTTTTGCTTACCATTGCGTTTGGTCTGAATGACAGACTCCATACGACCATACATATCGTCCATTGGCAGACTGAAATTCCCTAATGAGTCGGTATAGGTAGCTCCCGACACATAAATCGTGTCGCGCTTACCTAACACTGTAACGGCAATATTAGACTGTTGCTTGCCAAACCAAGAGTCTACATGCCCATACAGGGTCAAGTTTGGTTCGGGCATTTGCTTCGGTTCAAACGGCTTCTCACCGATAAGCTGAGTTATATCGTATTGTCTCCAACCACGAATAAGCAACAAATTGTCTAACAATTTGCGCCTTCCCCTACTCCGTTCTTCAAAATAATACGCTGGTTGATGAATATAACCTCTTAAATCGGAAGTGAGCAGTAAGTCGGTCTCAATGGTTTGAGAGGCTGGTATATAGTCGGTTTGTTCACCATCACGTATGGCTATCGACACACTGGCATTGCGTACAGGTTTCCCCTCCGTATCGGTAACCCTTACCTCATAGCGTGCTCTCTGATAGGGCGTGTACACCTTACTATCGCTAACACCTTTCATGGTGATTGTCTTCTTTGGATAGGAAAAACAAAAACGGTCGCAAAGAGTATGTCCTGCTGCATTGATAAGCGACATACGCACAATGCCAGGAGGCAAGTCTGATTTCATGATTCGCAGTGTCTTCGACACTTTACCCACAAATTCTATGGTGTTGAAACTATGCGGTGTTCCTTGAGAAAAGGTGAACAAAGCCAAGGAATCTGTCAACGATTCTGAACTTCTCTTTACCGTTACATCGAAAGATGTTTCTCGATTTGCTACCGACATGGAATAACCTTGTGGCAAAGCTTTGGGCAACTCAAAACGATAAGTACTGCCTCGAAAAAGGATTTCTACATTGGCTGGTTGTTCACGAGGTGTATACATGAAGCTCCCCATCCCATCATGAATCGTAGAAATGGGAATTGTACGTTCGCCCGAAGGAGAAAGTAAGAATCCGTCAAGGTTTACAAAACCGCTGTCACGGCTCACTGTTTCGAAACCAATCACAGAGGGAATGCCTTGCACCAAGTTACCACCCTCAGGGTAAAAACGAGCTTCTAACTCATCTTTTTGAGGAAGCGGACGTTGCGCCATACTCTTGTCCATGTTGTATACAGCAATACTTCTGGGAGACTCCTTATGTGTGAGCCGCTTCCGATATATGGGAATGGTTTGTGAAAAGTACGACGCATCGTCAAAAGCCAACATCCAACGAGTGTAAGCTCGTATCTCATAATAACCCGTGAAAAAGGTATTCGTCAGGGCAATATGCCCTGCTCCCTCACCATCGCGCAACTTAATGATATGGCGCTCCAATACATTGCCGAGCTGATCGAGCAATTCTACATAAAGCGGTTTGCTGATACTGCTCAACTGATTATTTGTAGCCGTTACAACATACGCCTTAAACCATATAGTATCACCTTGGTAATAGCTGCTGTTATCTAAATGCAAATGCACCTTCTCCCGTGGAAACGTTTTGGAAAAGGTTACAGCATTTGCAAAAAAACGTTCAAAAACAGAACTGTTTTGTGCTGTCGCAGGCAATGTTCCCAGCAACAACACAAATAGACTACAAATAATTTTATCAATCATGTTTTTCCAGATTATATTATTATCAACCAATCGTAATCAGCGATAAGTTTATATAACTGTCGGGAAAATGAAAGTACGGATAACCCAATAACATAGGATTCCTGATAAATAACTCACCAAAGCGATCCAACTAACGTGCTTGAGATACCAACCAAAGGTTATCTTCTCCAATCCCATGACAACCACGCCAGCAGCACTACCCACGATAAGGATAGAACCTCCTACGCCAGCACAGTATGCCAACAACTGCCAGAAGATGCCATCTACTGCCATATCTCCTGCTGCCTCAATTGGATACATGCCCATACACCCAGCCACTAATGGAACATTATCAACGATACTTGAAATAACACCGATGATACCTGTCACCATGTAATGGTTACCGTTAGATACGTCATTGAGCCATTTGCCAAGTCCTTCTAACACACCTATTTGCTCCAAACTCGCTACTGCCATGAGGATACCGAGGAAGAACAAGATCGTGGACATATCAATATTAGATAACAAATTGCTTACACGCTTGGCCATACTGTCCTTTTTGCGATGCAATCGGCGATAAAACACCTCGGTCACAGTCCATAACACACCCAACACTAAGAGGATACCCACAAATGGAGGTAAATGTGTAATGCTCTTAAAAATAGGAACGAACATTAATCCACCCACACCCAAGAAGAAAATTATCTTGCGCTGTGTACTGCTAAAGTCAAGCACCTGATAGTCGGAGGTAACATGAACATCAGTAGGTTCTAACTCGCCCTTCAATTGATATTGCAAAATAAACGCTGGTACGATCATCGCTACCAACGATGGAACAAAGATCTCCTCAATGACACCTGCTGTGGTGATGGTTCCCTTGTTCCACAACATAATGGTAGTAACGTCTCCAATGGGCGAAAAAGCTCCACCTGAATTGGCTGCTATAATAACCAAGGCGGCATAGATAAGACGGTCTTCGTGTGACTTCACCAGTTTGCGCAGTATCATAATCATCACGATACTGGTAGTAAGGTTGTCGAGCACAGCCGACAGGAAGAAAGTCATAAAGGCAATGCGCCACAACAATGAGCGCTTGCTCTTGGTCTTCATGACACCTCGCACAAAGTTGAAACCGCCGTTTTGGTCGACTACTTCTACAATCGTCATCGCTCCCATCAAGAAGAACAAGGTTGTAGACGTGCTACCCAAATGCTTTTCAATCACACTACTCACCTCGTTTACCAACTCTTGTCCAGAGAACCCAGGCAAATAGGTATTAGGATCCAGCATAAACAGTGTCCAACAGGCCACAAACATCAGCAAAGCAACAGCTGCCTTGTTCACTTTTGTAACACTCTCGATGGCTATAAATAAATAGCCAATACAAAAAACGATAACAATCGCTAATGTCAAAGATGCCATAAACTAAAAACTTAAAACCTTTTTAATGAAAATAAACGGACATACAGGCATTGTTCTTTAGAATGCCCTCCGCCCACATTTTTATTGCTCACAACCTATAAAAGAGCATTTGTTAGTTCTTCTTAGATTAAATTGTTTGCAAAGATAAGTTTTGAAAACTATTCTACCAAATAAAAGCAGGTGTTTATTTTTACAATTGCTGTTTTGTCATCTTGGTATGTCATATCAAGGCTATTATCATCTTGTTGCTACAGTTCTTTTGGAAAATAACGTAAAGAGACTACCCCAGTTCGGACTAAGCCCAAACCGGGGTAATTGCTTAAAGAGGATAAAACGAGCTTCGTTATTCCTAAAAAAGGTCAAACACTCATGACTCTTTTAAGGGTAAGACTCGTGAGAAAGCCTTGCAGAAACTATTTGATGTATCCCGCGTTCTGACGTATAAGACCTTTGGTGATACGCAGCTCATAATCTGGTACGGGCAAATTCCAACGATTGGGCGTCACGGCACTTAGTGTCTTGTCCTTTAAGAGGTTGTTGGTTCGCATAAGATCCCAACGATAATGCCCCTCATACGCCAACTCATGCCGCCTTTCCAGCAAAATGGCTTTCAACAATGATTGCGTATCAGGAAAATCAGACACAGTGAATCGTTTCGGTTTCATACCATCAGGGAAGGCTCGCTGGTGGATGTCGTTGAGTTGATCAACAGCCTGTCGTGAAACACTGTTGGTGGTACGGACAAGCGTCTCAGCATAAGTGAGTTTCATCTCTGTCAGTCGCATATAGATAACATCGTCGTACATGCCTCCACAGTATTTGCGAGTAGTGAGGTCGTTAGGGTTGTCAGAAGTCGAACCTGTCACGATAAGCTGTGAACGTCGAACATCGTTAGACGCATAATTCTCGACAGCAGTTCGAGGTATATAGAAAAGTCGTTTTTGATAATACCGCATACCGTTCGGGTAATTGGCAGTGTATATGCGGCTTGGCTCGAAGAACATAAGCTCGCTACTGTACGTTGTAGGGTTGGGATAGCCTGTTGACTGCGAGAACTCATTAGATGGGAAAAGGTTGTCCGTATATTCGTTAGGCGAATTAGAGAAACCATACGCTCCACTGTTCAGTACTTCTGCCGCATATTTTTCAGCCAACTGCAACTCTTCCATGGTGTTCGTAAACGTTCCCTTATAAAGGTAAACGCGACTAAGCAACCCCTGTGCAACGCTTTTGTTGGCTCTAACTCGAGCCGATGGTGAAGGAACAGACTGCGGTAAGTCAACAATGGCTTCTTGAAGGTCGTTAATGATTTGTTTCCAACATTCAGCATTACTTACACGCGGCTGGTGATTGTTGGGATCATATCCTTTATAAGGTTCAAGACGCATCACCAAACCGTCTCCCGCATCATTGCCAAGAAGGGCTTGGTCACCAAACAGACAAAGCATATAGAAGTAAGCGTATGCCCTAATAAACTTAGCCTCAGCAATATGTTGGCGTTTCACTTCGTCCTTGTATTGACCATACGCCTCAACACCATGGATAACGTTGTTGGCGTAGTCGATTACATTGTAGCCCCATTGCCATACATAGTATAACAATTGGTCGTGTTCGTTGGCAGTGTATTGACTGGTCTCAACCGCCACGAGCGTTGTAGACGATGGTCGTACTTTGAGATTGTCAGTCGTTAAGTCAGCCAACATGAGGGCATAACCCATGTTGGAATAATTGTTCTGATCTTGCGGAGCACCGCTAAGAAAGACGTTAAGCCTCACATAACTTCCCGTAAGAGCCGCTTCGGCTGTTTTTTGAGTACGATATACCTTTTCGTCAACGTACACGTTCTCTGGTTCCATGTCCAAATCACAGCTAAACAGTGAGAAGACGAGGACTGTAGAGAGCAGTGTTCGCAAATGATTTTTATATTTCATCTTATGTTTTCCTTAGATAATGAACTACCTTTCGTTTTAGAATGTTGCACTCACGCCAAACTGCATACTGCGAGACGATGGCATGGTGCAGTTGTCATATCCTGACGCTGTGACCGAAGAGCCAAAAGCACTAACCTCTGGATCCAGTCCGCTGTAACCTGTCACGGTGAACAGGTTCGTAAACGTTGCATAGACACGCAGCTGCCTACATAGCTTATACCGGCGTAACAATGCAGGTGAAACATGGTAGGACAAAGTAAGCGTTTTTAGTCTTAGATAAGAGTTGTTCTCCAAAAAGCGATCAGAAGTAACGGCAGTGGTGTAGTCGTAAGCTCCGATAATAGAGGCATTGTTGAGCTTTGGAATATCGGTTACCTGCCCTGGCACCTGCCAAAGGTTCATCATCTCCTTGGACAAGTTGGTGGCGTTCTGGGTGTAGGTAAGCATCGTAGCTCGAGTGGCGTTAATCATGTGGCTACCCAACGCGTAGTTAAAGAAGATATCAAGCTCAAAATTACGATACGTTAGCGAGTTGCTAATCGATCCATAAACCGTTGGCAAAGCCGTTCCACAAACAAATTTGTTGAGTTGCGATGTTTCGTTATTGGCTGCTGGTGGTACCGTAGATTGGGTTCCGTCAGCGTAAGTCCAGAGAGGATCTCCAGTATTTGGATCCACGCCTGCCCATCGATGCAGGTACCACTGGGCTGCCGCCTTTCCCTCTTGATAATACTTAAAAGAGCTGTTCAGCTGGTCAAGCTGATTGCCTTCGAAGTTTAATTTAAGTATTTTATTCGTTGTCGTGGAGACATTGAGTACCGTTTGCCAACCAAAATTCTTGCCAACAACATTCTCACTAATGATTTGAAGGTCAAGCCCAGAATTCATCATGTCGGCAATGTTTTGATTTTCTTTTTTATATCCCGTGTATAAAGGGAGGTTAGAAGGGAAGAGCATGTTGGTAGTCTTCTTGTAATAATAGTCCAACGTGAGCTTGAGACGACTTTTGAATGCCTCTAAGTCAAGACCTCCATTCCAAGTCAAGGTATGTTCCCAGTTGAGGTTATCATTGCCAGGTTGCGACATTTGCAGATAGTTGCGGTCGCCATAGTTGACGGCAGAATTGAGTTTATAGGTTGCTTGGGCACCATAGTAACTATTGTTGCCGTCTTTGCTTGACACACCAAACGATGCGCGCAGTTTGGCTTGGTTAATAAAAGGCAGTGCCTTACGAAAGAAGCGCTCGTTTGACATACGCCATCCGGCACTCACTGACGGTGTTCCTAAGTAACGGTGTGAACGATTAAATCGAGAAGACCCATCTATACGATAGGTCAAGCCCAACATGTATTTCATTCGATACTGATAGTTCAATCGCGCAAAGGCAGAGAATAGAGCCGACTGTTGCGAATAGGCACTGATGACACGTTTGGATCGGGCAGCGCCAACTCCAACCAAATCAGGACTAAAGAAATCATCTCCTGCCACAGCGTTCAAACGTTCACGAGTGTACTCATAACTCTGTCCTACAATGCCTTGCATGAAGTGATCGCCAAACACCTTGTTGACATTCAGCGTATTGGTCACCACATATTTCGTGTTGAGTGTGGTGGTTTCTTGTGCTTGATTTCCAGCGACGCCCTTGACATGGTCGGGTAAAGCTCCTTTCCTAATGGACGAAAAAGAATTGTATAAATCTGTTCCAATCTCTGAACGGAGTATCAACCAACTCATGGGATGCCACTCAAGATATGCGTTTCCGATAGTTCGGGTGTCCTCGCTGCCTTCGTCATTGATATAAGCCTGCGCCACAGGGTTGTAGGTCTCGGGGTCACCTTTACTGTTAGGTGCATATCCGTAATAATACGATCCGTCTTCGTCATATATAGGAAGGTTGGGTGCTTTCTTAATCGCTGATGCAAAGATTTCAGGAGCTTGCAAGGCGTTGTTGTCCAAACGGGAAATAGAAACGTTGACGCCAAGATCGAGTTTTGAACTGATTGCAGTAGTAAGGTTCAGTCGTGCTGAATAACGTTTCATGTTGTTATTGATGACATACGAGTCGTTATCTGACGCTGCCAAGCTCAAGAAATAAACCGTCTTTTGAGTTCCACCAGAGAACGAAGCGGAGATGTTGTGGCTCACTGCCGTTCGTGTAACCGCATCAATCCAATCGGTGTCATAGAGTTCAGGGAAGTTCATCCCATTAAAATATTGTGAATAGATTTGCGCATACTGCTTTCCGTTGAGCAATTTGAGCTTGCCCAAGGGATTGTCCACACCCAGAGTGTAGTTAACCGTAACACGAGGACGAGCCTTACTACCCTTCTTGGTAGTGATAAGTACTACTCCAGAGGCGCCACGCGAACCATATATAGCAGTGGCAAAAGCATCCTTTAGAATTTCGATACTCTCAATATCATCAGGGTTGAGCGTAGCAAGTGGATTCTTTTCGAACGAATATTTTAGGTCAGTGTTATATTGTAAGGACCCGCCACCAGTTTGCATACCCATCATGGAGGCAGCAGGTATCGCTCCTCCAGATACATCGGTGGAGTTGGCAGAACGGTCTGTACCGTAGATAGGCACACCATCGATGACATAAAGGGGGTTGTTGTCTCCGATGATGGAGCTTAAACCACGAATGGTCAAGACGTTAGCAGAGCCCAAAGCACCCGACGATGTGGTCATGAAAACACCTGGAGCCTTGCCTTGCAACATCTGGTCCACAGACCGAAAGGAGACATTGTCATCGAGCTTTACCGATGCCACCGAACCCGTGAGGTCACGACGCTCTTGCTTGCTATAACCAGTCACAACAAGGTCGGCAAGTACAATATCTTTGCTTTCGTGGAGCATGATATCCATGCGATTCGACTTTCCAACGATTCGCTGCTCTTTGTCAAACCCAATAATGCTGAACGATAATGTATCTCCGACAGAGGCAATAATATTGTACGCTCCCGTTTGGTTGGTAGTTGTATGCACATTCGTGTGTTTGACAACGACCGAAACCCATTCTATAGGGTTACCATTACGATCTACCACGTTGCCGGTGATGGGCTTTTGTTGAGCGCGAATCGACACGCATGATAGAAAGATTAGAAAAAGAATGAAAAGAACTTTTTTCATAGTGCTAAAAAAGAAAGCTTCTCCTATGCACTCGGTGGCAACGGAAGAAGCTTTGTTATTTTTATATTGTTACTTCATTGCCGCATTCCAAGTAGTATTAGACCACTTAAACGGCTGCTGTGGAAACGCATAATTGCCTGTAGACACACTTTCGTAGCCGCCAAAGAACCAAGCTCCTTGTCCTGCCACAACACCCGCAGCGTAACGTACTCCTGTGAAACCTTCTGCGCTCACCTCTGTCCAGTGTATGCAGTCGGTAGAACGATAAACCTTGGTATTCAACACACGTGTCTTGTCTTCCTTGAAAATCTCACCACCCATGATATAAACAACATTGTCTGTAGCTACAACAGTAGCTTGGTAAAGATTGCTGAATCCTTCCACATTTTCAGCCTCTTCCTTCCACACTTTACCATCGGTAGATGAGTAAACAGCATTATTCATGGATTTTGCATCTATAAAATTTTTAAAGCCACCTACGATATAAAGCTTTCCCTTGAAAGAGAAGAAGTTTGCACCAATGGATGGCAAGTAAATAGATTTACCTTGGTCATCAAGTGTAGAGATGACTTTCCATTCATGACCATTAGAAGACTCAAGCATATTGTTGGCTGCCTGTGCCATGCCCATGAACATGGTAAAACCTCCATGTTGGAAAATCTTACCATTCAATATAGCATAGCTACAATATGGGTTGTTATACAGCCAGGTATTTTTCGCTTCAACCGCTTTTCCTTTGTCCTCCACTTTCAACTTTTCAGCCAGCGATTCAAAGTTTGTACCATCGCTGGTGACATATCCACGCCACACCTTGATAACAGGAGCAGGTCCCATCCATCCGTCCTCAATCTCGGCTGGAACTCCATATTTATCTGCACCCAACGTACGAATGCCACCTAACACATAGAGTTTGTCGTTAAAAACAACCAATCGTGCTCCTTCTCCGCCAATGACGTCTTGTTTGGGCGATACCGCATAGTTTACTTCTTGCCAATCAATACCATTGATAGAACTGAAGAGTTGATAATGTTCTTCACCCTCACCTTTCTTTTCTCCAGTAGCTTTGGCACTGACAACGAGCGCATAGAACTTTCCCTTAAAGGAAACTACGTCTTGCCAAACGGCACCATTTACAGTGCCTGGCATTGCACTTGACTTTTTGACAAGACCCTCTTTCAGATTTTTGGCACGTACCACATTCAACTTATATGTCACAGTCTTCCCTGATGAGCCTTTGACTTGCAAAGTCACAGGATTGTTGGCATTCACCGTTACACCATCGGCACCAACTTCCTTACCATTGTAGCTAACTGTGGTCTCGAGCGTAGGAGTCACCTTTAAGACCGCTTCGGACAGAGCAGTCTCCGTCACATCCCAAGCCAAACTGTCGTTGGTGTTTTCTATCGTAGCGTTATCTTTTGGCACCAACTTATATGACACCGTACTACCCATAGGTGTGATAGTACCCGATACAATACCAACTGCCTGTTCTTTTGTGTCTTCATCATCTGAACAAGCGGTAAATGCTGCAACTACGGTAGCAAGCAATATAAAAACAGAATACTTCAATTTCATAGTCAAAACCTTTTAAATTAATACAACACAACTATCTTAAACGCTAAATCTTTCTTTCTTCGAACAGCTCGAACCTGTCCATCCACCCGCTGTCACGGGTGAATGGCTTTAGGTTTGTTTACATGGACATGGCACCCATGCTAATGCTGGTGCCTTTCTCTTCAGCTGGAGCTTTTCCAGCTAACACATCTTCTACACCTTTCCTTATTTCGTCACCACGAACATGTTTTCTGTAAATGCGTCCGTCTTTATCAATAATCAGGATAAATGGAATGCCAGAGAATTGGTAGAGATCCATTACCTCTTTTCCTCCATCAGACACCCAGCCTTGATGCCAAGGCATGCCTTCTTCACTCATGGCTTTCACCCATGCGTCACGCTTTGCATCAATTGAAACGCTCATAAACTCAACACCTTTATCTTTGAAATCGGCATATATTTTCTTGAGATTAGGTATTTCCTGGCGACAAGGTCCACACCAACTGGCCCAAAAGTCGAGTACAAGCACCTTACCCTTAAAGTTAGCAGGGCGAAGTGTCTTACCTTTTGGCGATTTGCATTCAAAAGCAGGCATGGGTGCACCAACCTTAACACGCTCAATGCGTATCTTCTCTTCTACCTTGTCTTTGTGGAATTGCGCAACCAACTCGTTGGCTTGTGGTGACACGGTAGCCAATCGTGCCAGTGCATCATCAATGAGCTTTTTGTCTTTTTCATAATCCAATTGCTCAATAGCCACCATCACACTTGGGCGGTCAGCGTAATGCTCCACATAATAGCGACACCGTGCGTCATAATCATCGCCCATGAAATCATAAAGCGCATTGGTCAACGATTTTTGGTTCTTCTCATCGGCAAACTTCGTAACATAAGTTTTTTGTGAATAGACAATCATCGACTGATAATTACGGTAAGCGTCAAAATTCAACAAGTTCATTAACTCGTTATTTTTACCACCTTTTATATATACGAATGGAGGATTTTTAATTTTAATGGCTGCCGTGTCAACTCCACGAAAATCAATATCCATGTCCTCGTCCTGCAACCACACATTCACAGCTTGCCAGCCGCCACAATCAACCATAGCCTCACCTATCTTATCAGCTGGCACTGATAGGGTATAATTATGGGTAGTTGGATCTACAGTGGTTTCAGCCAACAACTGCTTCAATGTACCCGAGAAGCGATACACACCCACTTTGAAATCGTTCTCAATGAATTTTACATTTCCTTTAATGGTAACAGTGCGTTGACCAAAGGCAAACATGGGAAACAGCAACAAGGCTGCCACCGACATAACACAACAATTCTTCAACAAGTTTTTCATTTATTTACAATAATAATTGGTTATAATTAGATTGTTAGTAAACATTTTGTCCACTAAATATGACGAAATGTAAGCAAAAAGAACAAGATACACAATATTTTATAACTAAATCACCATATATTTTGTTATTATTACGGTTCGTTCACATTTATTTAATAAACTGAAAGCGTTTTCTTTGTTATTAGTGTCCACTAAAAATAGACGAGTTAAAAATTAAATAAATTAGGTTCGCCTGAACCGTTTCTGTCTTTGTTATTTTGGAATATAGATTTGTCGAAGAGATCTTTGAGATGCGTTGTGCAGTGAGTAACATGCTGACGCTTAGCTATTTTTAGTGGACAGCAATGATATAGCTTTATAGAATATTTTGCCAAATGACTTACATATCATTTGTAGACAAGCAATTCCACATAACATTGAATCTGATTGATAAACAATTGGATACCTCATATAATAACTATCTCATCAAGATTATTCTTACATTCTGTTTTTCTGTGCTTGCCCTGCACCTGTACCTTTATACTTACTGGCTGTTGTATTGAAACGATAACGTATAGTTAGTGTTACGGAACTTGAAGAGTAGCCGTCGTAATACGTTGACCGCTGTGAACCAGAATAGAAAATGCGATGTTCGTCAGCAGTCCCAAACAGGTCGTTTACATAGAGTTGCAGTGTAAGGCGGTCATGCAGAAAAGACTTATATAAGGATATATCGGTATTAAAATATCCTCTACGAACAAACTTATTTCCCATATTCCCCTCTGTTTGTCCAGACAGTATTATAGAAGCCGTCATCCACTTTGTATCAAACGTATTAGTCAGTTGGAAAGTTGCAACAGGATTATTTAGATTCTTTGTTCCATTCGTATCCATGTGATACCACTGCTTGAATAACATCATTTCGAGTGAAGGATTCCATATCCCAAACTTAGGACTTAATGCTAATGAAACTTGCATATTATTATATGATGGCGTATTTTCCGGGCGTGCCAATGCGGTTTGAGGATTATCTTTATACGTCTTTACCAGCGTGCAGATTTCATCCGATATGTGTGTGAACATAGCCGACAGGTTGAGCCATTTCCACGAAAGGGCATAACTTAAATTTTTACTGATGGATGGGACAAGGAAAGGATTTCCGGATTCGTAGGTATAACGGTTGTCATATTGCACCCCATTGCGAAGTTCATAATATGAAGGACGGTAAATATCAGTAGCATACGTTAGTTGCATCTGTGTTTTTCCAACTGGCAAAGAGAGTGCCAAAGAGGGAAAGAAATTACCATACGTCTTACTTTGATTTGCTACATACATATTGTGATCGTAATAGTTGAAGTTGATGTATTCATACCGTAGCCCTGCCTGTACGTTCAGTTTACCAAAAGTTTTGCTATAATCGACAAATACAGAGGTCATATTCTCTTTTATCCGACTGTCCTCATCGTTTACCACATCTTGCGGCAATACAGTATAAGATTCTTTCCGGTTGGATGCAGAGAACTCGCTTCCAAACGAGAGATTGCCAGACATGAAAGGTACCGAAAGTACCAACTTTGAAGCAAGCAGACGATTATATGTCCGCCGATCAGAATTAATTTTCTGCACTTTTTCCTGTACTCCTACCTCATTAATCTTCTCGGTATTATTCATCTGTTCGTTTATCCCAGAACAATAATAATCAGTATTAAAATCAATATTCATTTTTCCTATTTTCCCGACATAATAAACATTGGACAACAATGTTTTTGAATTGCTAGGATACTCGAAATATGACAGCGACTGTTCTGTCTGAACATTATTGCGCATAGACAGTCCTTTAATATCTCCAATGCCCAAATCTTTGGCATGTCGGTCATAACTGATGCTTGCCCCAATAGAGTTATCAGCATTTAACGAGTAACTTGTAGCCAGCCGTACATAAGGATTGACATTGGTGTATTCTTGAGAAATAGCAGAATTCTGTTCCCAAATATCGTCAAGATAGGTCATCTGATGAATTTGCTTGTCATCTTGCTTATGCCTATAGGCCCCATAGAGATGAATGTTCGTGTCCCATCTTCCCTTTCGGTAATTCAGCCGCAGACTTTCAACCCAACTCATTCGCTTCTGCTCATTCACTTCCGAGTTAGTCTTACTGTCAATGCTGAATCCTTCGCCGACAGCCTTCTTTGTAGTGATACGTATCACGCTTTTCACATTTGCGTTATAGCGTGCTCCCGGATTGGTTATGACCTCTATATTCTTTATCTCGTCAGGCTGCAAGCGTTCCAATTCCATTCCATCGCGCATCTTTCTTCCGTTGATGTATATTTCAGGAGCTCCTCTTCCCAATACTTCGATATTCCCATTCCTTACCGATACATTCGGAATCAGGTCGAGCAGATGCTCCATTGACGGAGTTTTCTCCAATATGCTGCCTGCAACGGTAGTTATCATTCCCTCGTCTTTGAGTAATGTCTTGGGTAATTGGGATTTTACAATGACCTCTCCAAGCAAATGGGAGTCTTCTTCCATCGTTATGATAATGGATGATGCGTCATTACAGTTTATAAACTTCGTCTTATATCCGACAGACGAAACTTTCAAAAAACTTCCTTGAGAAAGCTTTTCTATTCGGAAAAAACCATCGATATCACTTGATGTTCCTCCAAGAAACGTAGAATCTTTTGCTGATAGTACTACAATGTTTGCAAATGAGACAGGATTCTGTTTTTCGTCCACGACTTTTCCTGTAACACTTTGCGCCATTGTCTGCAAACTTATTAACATTAATAAAATAGTAATCAAATTTTTCATAAGAGATATTTCTAAGATGTTTTTAATCAGATTCTTATAACTTCTAACATTACACATACTGACAGTTATGTTTGCTTTATAATCTTCTCGATTTGATTATTTCTGTTGCAAAAATATTTATATCTCCAAATTATATCGTTACACTTTTGTGTAATTTTTCTTTTCTATTTTGCTTTTTACACTTTTGTGTAATCTTTTAGTGTCGTTTCGAAGAAAAAAAGTATTTTTGCCATAAGATTAAGTGAAGTACCTAATATGTTCGCCATATATGACAGACATTAAAGATTTCTTTATCGCATCGAATACCGTACGCAATGCACCGGACTATGACTCACATGTACTCTCTACATTGGTGCAAACCGTAGAGGCTTTTGCACGTGTGACTTATCAGAGTGTTTACTTGATAGATTATTACAGGCAGGAGTTTCTTTATGTGTCGGACAACCCTTTGTTTCTTTGTGGGCATACGGCAAAGGAGGTGAAGGAATTAGGGTACAGTTTTTACTTGGAACATGTGCCAGAGGAGGAACAGAAAATGCTTGTTGAGCTAAACAGCAGTGGGTTTAAGTTCTTTGACACTTTCGACAACGTTGATAAATACCAATGTTCTATGTCCTATCATTTTCATCTGAAGAGTGGGACGAGGAGCAAACTAATCAATCATCAGCTTACTCCTATACTATTAACCGATGAGGGCAAGACATGGATAGGAATGTGTGTCGTGTCTCTGTCTTCGCATAAAACAGCTGGGCATGTAGAGTTTCACAAGAATGGACAACAGAATTATTGGAAATACTCTTTCGAGGGACATCGGTGGAAGGAATGTGATGGTGTATCGCTTAAAGAAGAAGAGCTTGAAGTTCTCAGACTATCTGTGGCTGGTCTTACGATGACGGAAATTGCAGACAGGATGTGTCGCTCGTTAGACTCCATTAAATTCTACAAACGCCACGCCTTTGAAAAGTTAGGCGTGGCGAATATTTCAGAAGCTATTTCAAGGGCAACCTTAAACAAATTGTTCTGAAAAAAGAACTTCGCTTATTGCAAAAGTGAGGAGAAATAGAACTTTGGAAAATAGTTCACAGGTTTTCCTGTAGCAAGATTATACATTGCTGTTGTACATAGTCCCGCTGTAATCCATGATGCTATGGACAGTTGTGGAGGTGGGAGCATCTCACTTTCTTCCTTATATTGAGTAACGATTTTATCCAACCACTCTTTTGGCTGATTCCAAAAAGCTCCATGTCCGGTAACATATTCAGCCACCTTTAGTTCAAATCCCTTAAATCCGTCTGCCAATTCTGATATGGAATGTCCCAATGGGTCTGCAATTGTAACAAAACCTGCCCAACCAAAGTTGTATGGGTGCAGTACAGGAATTTTTCTTTCTTTGCATATTTCATCAAGGACGAATGGGGTTTTATCCTTGAAGTCCAAGGCATTGATAGCCACATCATGCCCATTCAATAATTTTTCAATGTTGTCTGCGGTCATAAACTCCGTGTGAAAGTCTATCTGTGCATTGGGATTAATGCTTTGCAAGCGTTCAGCCAAACACTCCGCTTTGTATCTACCAATGTCATTTTCCGTAAAGTTCTGCCTGTTAAGATTGCTTTCCTCCACCTTATCACCATCAACAATGGTGATATGTTCAAAACCAAATCTTAAAGCACATTCAGCGATTATACTGCCAATTCCTGCACCACCAAGAAAAATCTTATAATTCTTGATAATACTTTGTTCCCTTTCGCTCACGTAGAGCCTGTTTCTACTGTATCTTTGTTCCATAGTCAATAATTATTTTTCGCAAAAATAGAACCTACAAAATAAACATGCACTACACAAAAGTGTAATAATCGTTCAGGTCATTGGTTATTTTAGTTTTTATAACATATTCAGAAAACATGGAAGGCTCATTAATGCTGAATTTTCTTTACAAAGAGCCTCCCAAAACTCGCGTGAAAACAACCAACGGCAAAATGGGTCGCAAATACGCGAGAAATGAGTGAGGTTTGTAATTCTTTGTTATTAAACACGTTACGTTTACAACATCTCTTTTCTTTCCTATTTTTACCTTTTTTTGGCGGCTAAAGCATTGCTCTAAGCTTGTTATTTGCATGCTTTAATGCTGTTATGGTATGTGAATAACAGCCTTAAATGGTGTTTCCAAGGGCGTTAAGTCAATGTTCCAGCGTTGAGAGACGTTTATTTTGTTAAAATCAACGCATTTTTGCGGGTCGTTTGCCTATCATTTTTTTCTATTTCGCAAATTTTAGATGGCCGTTTTTTGGTAAAATGATAGGACAAAAACAGCAAATGACATTACCAAAAAAAATAAGAAAACGTCACCTTTCATCGAAGAGTCATGGTTGTTGAAACAAAAGAAGAAAAAAGATTGTTTTGCATCATAAACAACCTTTCTACAGTGGAAGAGCTGTGTTCATGCAATTAGTTTTTTATATTTTGTATGGTTGGTATCATTATTTTTATGTAAATTTGCAAAGTATGGATGCACAAATTTCAAACAATCAATGGAGCGAGAATATCATTCTCGTTGATGGTGATTATATCGATCAGGTTGCTTTTGACCTGATTGTGAACTTTGAGCGAATGATTGGACGGCGCATTCCTGCAGCCGACATCGCTCGATGGATTGATTGCATAGCCTTAGATGGCGGTATCAGAGAAGGAACACATGACACACAAGTGATTTTTGTGCATAGCAAGGAAAAGACTACACTGGAAAACTTTCAGCCAGGTAATTTTGAAAATGACTTGAACGGAAAGGCTTTCAAAGATCACTTAGGCGAGTTTATGTTAAGTTCGTTTCCTGTAGAAGATATTGTGCAGGATACCGACTTCTTTATGGACATCCTGCTCACCGTATGCCAGCATCCAAATGTCAAACGGATGATGATTATCCCCAACTGTGAACGAGAAGGGGTGTTCGACCTCATTCGTACAAGTCTGCGTAGCGTAGACGATGAGAATAAACGCATCACTGTTTTTGCTATGCAACCCTTAGTGGGAGGAAACTTCAGGCAAGAAATCTTGGGCTATTCGTTAATGAATGCCTTAGGGATTAAGAGCGAAGAAATAAAATAAAGTATAACAACCAACAGAAAGTGCCGATAAAGGCGTACCCTGCGAGGCACTCTCCTCCACAATGGAGGTGACGGGGATTCATGATTATGTCACGAGTTTTAATGATTGGCGCTGGTGGCGTCGCAACCGTAGCAGCATTTAAGATTTCACAGAATCCAGAAGTGTTTACAGAGTTGATGATAGCCAGCAGACGTAAAGAGAAATGCGATAAAATAGTAAAAGCTATTGGTAACCCAAACATCAAAACAGCCCAAGTAGATGCCGACGATGTGGAGCAACTAAAAGCTTTGATGAACGATTACCAACCAGAGTTGGTGATTAACTTGGCTTTGCCCTACCAAGATCTTACCATTATGGAAGCTTGCTTGGCATGCGGATGCAATTATCTTGACACGGCTAATTACGAACCCAAAGACGAGGCGCACTTTGAATACTCATGGCAATGGGCATACAAAGACAAGTTTGAAAAGGCAGGACTTACAGCCATTCTTGGGTGTGGTTTCGACCCGGGTGTGAGTGGTATCTTCACGGCTTACGCTGCCAAACACTATTTTGACGAGATACATTATTTGGACATTGTCGACTGTAATGCTGGCAATCACCATAAAGCTTTTGCCACTAATTTTAACCCTGAAATCAATATTCGAGAAATCACACAAAAGGGACTTTATTACAAAGATGGCAAATGGATTGAAACCGAACCTTTGGAAATCCATCAACCCATTACCTATCCTAACATCGGCCCACGTGAGAGCTATTTGATGCACCACGAAGAGTTGGAAAGCTTGGTGAAGAATTATCCTACCATTAAACAAGCTCGATTCTGGATGACCTTTGGTGAACAATACCTTAACTATTTGGATGTTATTCAAAATTTGGGTATGTCGCGCATCGATGAGATTGAATACGAGGCAGAATTGGCTGATGGCTCTGGCAAGAAAGTGAAGGTAAACATTGTTCCTCTACAATTCCTCAAAGCCGTATTGCCCAATCCACAAGACCTTGGCGAGAACTATGACGGTGAAACGAGCATCGGCTGTCGCATTCGTGGCATAAAAGACGGTAAAGAACTTTCCTATTACGTTTACAACAACTGCAAACA
The DNA here is from genome assembly GCF_000762405.1 of Hoylesella timonensis S9-PR14. Lineage (GTDB taxonomy): Bacteria > Bacteroidota > Bacteroidia > Bacteroidales > Bacteroidaceae > Prevotella > Prevotella timonensis_A. Next base: position 55,678 of record NZ_JRPQ01000071.1, read on the forward strand.
CCAAGACGCCTACAAAGAAACGGGAATGCAAGGAGTGAGCTATACCACTGGTGTGCCTGCCATGATTGGTGCCATGATGTTTCTTAAAGGAATTTGGAAGAAACCTGGTGTTTGGAACGTTGAAGACTTCGACCCAGATCCTTTCATGGAACAACTGAACAAGCAAGGCTTGCCTTGGCACGAAGAGTTTGGCAAAGATTTGGAATTATAGTCATTTTGGCTGACAAGGTCAATAGGAATAATTAGACTAATTAGCTCAACAACGAAAAAAAATAAAGTAGAAAATATGGCAAAAGAAGAAACAAAATCACCAGCCACCAACGAAGGCAAGCTGAAAGCGCTACAGGCTGCGATGGCGAAGATAGAGAAGGACTTTGGCAAGGGTTCTATTATGCGAATGGGTGATGAACAAATAGAAGATGTTGAAGTGATACCAACAGGTAGCATTGCATTAGACTGCGCACTCGGTGTGGGTGGATATCCACGAGGACGCATCATTGAAATATATGGTCCAGAATCTTCGGGAAAAACAACACTGGCTATCCATGCTATTGCTGAGACACAAAAGGCTGGAGGCATTGCTGCCTTCATTGATGCCGAACACGCTTTCGACCGTTTTTATGCCGCAAAGTTAGGCGTAGATGTGGACAATCTATGGATTTCGCAACCCGACAACGGTGAGCAAGCTTTGGAAATAGCAGACCAGCTGATTCGCTCTTCAGCTATCGACATCTTGGTTATTGACTCTGTGGCAGCACTGACACCTAAGAAAGAGATTGACGGTGACATGGGCGACAGTAACGTAGGTTTGCAGGCTCGACTGATGAGTCAGGCACTTCGCAAACTCACCTCGAATATTAGCAAGACCAATACCACCTGTATCTTTATCAACCAGTTGCGAGAAAAAATTGGAGTCATGTTTGGCAGTCCAGAGACCACTACAGGTGGCAACGCATTAAAGTTCTATGCTTCTGTACGACTGGACATTAGAAAGGTGACCAGCCTGAAAGATGGCGACCAGGTTGTTGGTAATCAAGTGCGTGTGAAAGTGGTAAAAAACAAGGTAGCTCCTCCATTCCGCAAAGCAGAATTTGAGATTACCTTTGGTGAAGGAATCTCTAAAATCGGAGAAATTGTTGACCTGGGGGTAGAATATGACATTATCAAGAAAAGTGGTTCGTGGTATTCGTATCAAGACTCTAAATTGGCACAAGGACGCGATGCAACCAAAAAGTTACTGAAAGACAATCCTGAACTGTGTGAAGAATTGGAAGCACAAATCAAACAAGCTATTGCAGAAAAGACAGAATTATAAAAATTAAAAAAAGGATGACATATTCATCCATAAATAATAAATATTTTCTATCTTTGTAGCAACATATTCCTTAACCATAAGTCAAGGCTGGTGGTATCAGTCAAAGCTGGTTCTCATTAAGCATCAATGACTAAGAAATGGGACACATTATTCATTTAATCAACATAGTTATGAGGAAATTATTTTTAACAGCAGTCATCGCATTGCTTAGTATTGGCGCTTATGCGCAAGAGGGACAAGCCTACTTAGGTGGGCAACTGGCGTATCCAACAGACATCAAATCGTTAGGTATTGGTGTAAAAGGTGGCTATGGAATCACTGACGCTATCCGCACACAGGCAACATTCGACTACTACCTAAAAAAGAACAACGCTTCTTGGTGGGATCTCAATTTGGATGTACATTATCTCTTCTCACTTGGAGACAATATCAAGGTCTACCCTCTGGCAGGACTTACCTACCTACGCGGTTCTGTTGATGGCTTCACTCAAACAGTCAGCACGCCAGCTGGTAGTATCACAGTAGGAAGTAACGAATCATACAGTGACGGCAATCTTGGCGTAAACCTTGGTGGTGGTTTCCAATACGACCTCTCAGAAAAGTTTGCCCTCAATGCAGAGGTTAAATTCCAAATTATTAAAAACAACAATCAAGGCGTCATCTCTGCAGGTCTTGCCTATAAATTCTGATAAGACAGAGCAACTTGACCTTGTCAAGATACGAACTGCCTTAGCTGGCTAAGGTATTTCAAGCATTTAACCATATCACCCGCCATGAGGCGGAATGATATGGTTTTCTTATTGATTAATTTTATTAAAATATAATGTCAAGTACGAAAATAGACATCGCTTTTATAACTACAAAATAACAGTAACGTTTTTTGAAGATATCGTTGAGTGAAGTAAAATTGCAAAACTTTCTATTTGCCCCTTTGTATTCAACACAATAAATTCGTAATTTTGCAATACATCAATTGTGGTAATGATAAAACTAAGGGATGCCTTCTAACTTTGCCCTTTTCAAAAGAAATATATGATGAATGAGAATCAACCTGTCACCGAATTTGCGAGAACACTACAAAAAGACCTTTACAACTACCTGCTATCTCTGAACAAAGTGGACACCCACCTACCTGATGCACCTGACATTGAAGAGAAGTGGCTACAAATAGCCAACGCTTATATGCCCGATGCTGTACGTGAATTTAATAAATACCCTACCGTTGTTTTTGGTTGGATGATGTACATTGGCATGGCTGTAGCCAAATATTGGGATGAAGATTGGGAACTATATAATAAGGTGGAAAATTTGTATCTCTATTTGCGCAACCGCATCGACTTTGATCACATGGATGACTACATCCGTGAAAAGGTGTTGTGCTTAAACGCAGAACAAGCGCAAACACTACAGTCCGTTGTTGGTGAATGTGCTGCCCGCACCAACAACATTCTCCAACATTTTCCGATAACACATGGATCGGAAGATGCGTATCGTGCGGTAGTCACAGCCCTACACCAACTATATTCTTTGGGTGCTGCCATACAACTTAAGTCCATGGGCTACCACATGACAAAATTAGAATAACATAGGGGGCTCATTCCTTTTCCTTTGCTCTTTCCACGCATGACAATAAGAATGTCTAAATGACAGATTGGCATATTCCTTGTCAGTATGCACTTAAATATTGTTTTTGGCATGGCATTTGTTTTTATATGAGCGAAACGATGAAATATGTAATATTACATGTGAACTCGTAAACTTATAAACTTATCAACTCGTAAACTTATAAACTTATCAACTCGTAAACTAAAAAAACAATATAAATATGGGAAAGATTATTGGAATTGACTTAGGAACAACAAATTCATGTGTTGCTGTATTTGAAGGCAATGAGCCTGTGGTAATTGCTAATAGTGAAGGTAAGCGCACAACGCCTTCTGTGATTGGTTTTGTAAAAGATGGCGAGCGTAAGGTTGGTGACCCAGCTAAGCGTCAAGCTATCACCAATCCTATGAACACCGTTTACTCCATTAAACGTTTCATGGGTGAAACTTATGCACAGAGCCAAAAAGAAGCTGAGCGCGTACCCTTTAAGGTGGTAGACGAAAATGGCTATCCAAGAATAGACATTGATGGACGGAAATATACTCCACAAGAAATATCAGCCATGGTTCTTCAGAAAATGAAGAAAACCGCTGAAGACTACTTAGGACAAGAAGTTACTGATGCTGTGATTACCGTTCCAGCTTATTTCTCTGACTCACAACGTCAGGCAACCAAAGAGGCAGGAGAGATAGCAGGTCTTAAAGTTCAACGAATTGTCAATGAGCCTACGGCAGCAGCTTTGGCATACGGTGTTGACAAAGCCCACAAGGATATGAAAATCGCTGTTTTCGACCTTGGTGGTGGTACTTTTGATATCTCTATCTTGGAATTTGGCGGTGGTGTGTTTGAAGTACTTTCTACCAATGGTGACACACACTTAGGTGGTGACGACTTTGACCAAGTAATTATCGACTGGTTGGCAGACGGATTCAAAGCTGACGAAGGAATTGACTTGCGAAAAGATCCTATGGCTATGCAACGTTTGAAAGAGGCTGCAGAGAAGGCCAAGATTGAACTCTCAAGTACCACGACTACAGAAATTAACTTGCCCTATATCTCGGCAGAGGGAGGTGTGCCAAAACACTTAGTAAAGACGCTAACACGATCGCAGTTTGAGCAGTTGGCACATGACTTGATTCAGGCTTGCTTGGTTCCTTGCCAAAACGCTATTAAGGATGCTAAGTTATCCACATCAGATATCGATGAAGTGATTCTTGTAGGTGGTTCAAGCCGTATTCCTGCTGTTCAAACCTTAGTAAAGAATTACTTTGGTAAAGAGCCTTCAAAGGGAGTGAACCCTGATGAGGTAGTTGCTATTGGTGCCGCAATTCAAGGAGCTATCCTGAATAAAGAGAGTGGCGTTGGTGACATCGTATTGCTCGACGTAACTCCGCTAACGTTGGGTATTGAAACCATGGGCGGTGTAATGACCAAATTGATTGATGCCAATACAACCATTCCTACCAAGAAGAGCGAAACATTCTCTACCGCAGTAGACAACCAAACGGCTGTAACTATCCATGTATTACAAGGTGAACGTCCAATGGCATCACAAAACAAAAGCATTGGACAGTTTAATCTCGAAGGCATAGCTCCTGCTCGTCGTGGTGTTCCACAGATTGAAGTTACCTTCGACATCGATGCCAACGGTATCTTGAATGTATCGGCAAAAGACAAGGCTACAGGCAAGGAACAGAAGATTAGAATTGAGGCTTCAAGCGGTTTGAGTCAAGAAGAAATCGACCGCATGAAGGCTGAGGCAGAACAAAACGCTGCTGCTGACAAGGCTGAACGTGAGAAGGTGGACAAGCTGAATCAGGCAGACTCCATGATCTTCACCACAGAAAACTTCTTGAAGGACAACGGTGACAAGATTCCTGCCGATCAGAAGCCTAACATTGAAAGTGCTTTGCAACAGTTGAAAGACGCACACAAGAATGCCGATGTAGCAGCCATTGATACTGCCATCAATAACCTGAATACCGTTATGCAAGCTGCCAGTGCCCAAATGTATGGACAAGCAGGTGGCGCACAGCCAGGTGCAGGCGCAGGCTTTACTGGTGAACAGCAAGCAGGTGACGGTCAGCAAACCCAAGGTGGCTCTTCTGATGACACCGTACAGGACGCCGACTTCGAGGAAGTGAAATAAAAGTGCTAATAAACGCTAATCAAAAATAGGTAAATCCCAGTAACATAATAAGTTGCTGGGATTTTTATTTCTTAATAATGATTAAATCTTATCGTTTTTAATCGTTTTTTTGTGCTTATATTTGTACCATATTTGTGCCGCGACTTAATGGGAGATAAAGTGCGACTTAATTTAATGATAGATTAATAATCAAATAGATACAAATAGTATGGCAAGTGAAAAATTTCAGCAACATTGAAAGACCATTGTTTGATAACCATTGGCAAGCCATCTATTCTGATGAAATTATCGGAGCCAAGCTGAATCAGCTAATTGGGGCTGAAGTGATAAAAGGATATTTATAGAAGAAATAAATGCATTTAAGTTATGTCAAAAGAAAAGCTAAGAGAGAAGTTGGATACATTACCAAAGGAGAATGTCATTAATCTGATGATGAGCCTTTACAATGCAAGCAAGGAAGCAAAGACCTACTTAGAGTTTTATCTTACGCCCGACAGTTATGCCGAGGTGGAGAAATACAAGAAGATAATACAAAATGAGTTTTTCCCTGCTCGTGGCTTTTCTGAAAAGCCATCGTTCGCTACATGTCGCAAGGCTATCACTGAATTTAAGAAGCTGAAACCTGCACCAGAATGCTTAGCCGACTTGATGCTCTTTTACATAGAGCAAGGCTGCGAATATACGATGACTTTTGGTGATATGTGGGAACAGTATTATGTTACTTTGGAGAACAACTTTGAGAAAGCGATGGAGTTCATTTCCCTTCACGGACTACTGCCCAACTACAACGAACGGATAGAACGCATGCTCAATGCCACGGACTGTGGATGGGGATTTTCGGATACGTTGTGGGGTATATATAGCCAATACCAGTCTTCGTAATCCTAATAAAATAGCTGAGAATCTATAGAGAATAGAACTGGCACAGAATAATCTGCAACACAAGAAAGGCAAATAAAATTGTAGATATAAAACTTTTGAAGGAGGAGAAAAAATCTCCTCCTTTTTAGTTCTTCATATAATAATATTTACTATATTTGTAAACAATCATATAATATTTATGGAAAGTCCAACTAATAGAATTAAAGAGGTGCTTATCGAGAAAGGGATTAAGCAAACATGGCTTGCAGAGAAACTCGGTAAGAGTTTCACGATTGTAAACTCCTATGTTTGCAATCGTCGACAGCCAAGCCTCGAATTGCTATTTCAGATAGCAGAGATTTTGAAGGTTAATCCAAAGGAATTGATTAACACCCCAGATGAGTAACTTTATTATGGCAGAGCATAAAACATTTATCCGCTTTTTCAACGACCGTGAAGTTAGGGCGGTGTGGGACGAGGAACAAAACTGTTGGTGGTTTTCAGCAACAGATATTGTTCGTGCTATTAACAATGAACCAGACTATACTAAAGCCAGTAACTATTGGCGATGGCTTAAAAGGAAGTTTAAGCAAAAAGATGTCGAACTCGTGAGTGCCACTCACGACTTCAAGTTTGAAGCTCCTGATGGGAAGTTACGTGTGGCAGATGTTCTTAATAGTGAGGATGTTGTATTGTTGGCAAAGAACTACCCCAACAATCGTGCTAATGACTTTCTTGATTGGTTTACCTACAGCGACAACACCATTGATGGGCAGAGTAAGAAAAAAGCTTATCAACTCTTTGAAAGTGACATCTTGCAAACGGCAGAACCTGGCAGTATCAAGTGTCTGCAACAGATACATGCTTATCTCTTTGGAGGATTGTATGACTTTGCAGGACAAATCCGTACCAAAAATATTTCAAAAGGTGGTTTTACCTTTGCTAATTGTATGCACTTCCCTGAAACCCTGCAAGCAATAGAGCGAATGCCAGAAACAACCTTTGATGAGATTATGGACAAATATGTAGAAATGAAAATTCGTGCAAACGAGTACCATGTGAACGAGTTCACTAATGGTAGAGTGCAGCCGAATTTATGCAACGTAGCCAATCCTTTTATGGAGGGTAATGGTCGCAGCACCCGTATTTGGCTTGATCTGATGTTTAAGCATTCTCTCAAGCGGTGTGTGGATTGGAGTCAGATAGATAAAAACGAATATCTATCGGCAATGCGTGAGAGTGTTTCTGACAGCACGCACATCAAAGCTTTGGTACAACCTGCCCTCACTACAAAGATTGATGACCGAGAAATGTTTATGAAAGGAATTGATTATTCGTATTATTATGAACAAAATGATTAAAATTATAGATTAATGTTCTACAATATCATACAACGAAAAAGGAACGAATGGTTAGGGCGTGAAGACTGCCCTATCAAATCTTTACTCTCATACATTGAAAGTAAAGGAATGATGCGTGATGCGCAAATTGAAGCAATCAAGACCTATCTGTTCCTGAAGATTGAATGCAACAACAAGCCCTTATGGAGACTTTTCATAGAGGGTGATTTCTTGTCTCTCAATCTTGATGATTTGAGGCTGACAGCCAAAGCGAGAGATATCCTTGCATCTAATAAGGCAGCTGCTTCGCTTTACGAATATGCCTGTTTGAAAGATGACAAAGGCAATTTGTCTGCCACAACTTTAAAGAACTTCATTGAAGAGAGCCCTGATACAATAGATTATGTTTCAGTTTTCAAGAGAATGTTCTATAATGTTGCTTATCCTGATTATATATTCAGCCTTCCAATGGGAGCAGGCAAAACCTACCTCATGGCGACGTTTATCTATCTTGACTTGTATTTTTCCCTGAACGAACCAGACAATCCTGCTTTCGCTCATAACTTCATGGTGCTTGCCCCATCAGGTCTTAAGTCATCCATTATCCCGAGCATCAAAAACATTCAGGACTTTGACCCGACTTGGATTCTACCAGATCCAGTTGCTTCCCAACTTAAAAAAGAAATACAATTTGAGATACTCGATGAACAAAAGACCGCACAAAAAAGTAATCTTGTTAAGAATCCGAACGCACAGAAGATAAACAACCACCAACCGTTTGAATATCTTCGTGGACTGGTGGCTGTAACCAATGCCGAAAAGGTAATACTCGACAAGGTTGATAAAGACAAAGGCGATGACCGTTCCTTATATACTGAAAAGGAATGGGATGAAGTCAAAAACTCAAACGAACTCCGTAATATTATTGCAAAGATTCCACATCTTTCTATTTTCATAGATGAAGTACACCATGCTTCCGATGGAGACATTAAACTTCGTCAGGTTGTAAACAAGTGGACTGAAGCCAAAACGTTCAATTCTGTTTTAGGTTTTTCAGGTACTCCTTATTTTCCCTCTGCTGATGCAGTAGAGATAAGTTCAGACTTATCTTTGCAGAACAAGAATCTTTCAAACGTAGTCTATTACTATCCACTCATCCAAGGAGTTGGTAATTTCCTCAAAACCCCATCAATCAAAATATCGAATGGTGAATCCGCGGCTATTATCAGAAAAGGAGTCGCTGAATTCTTGGAAACATACGGCGGTTTAGTATATGAGAATGGCACTTGCGCCAAGCTGGCAATCTATTGTGGGCGTATCGACAATTTGGAAGAAAACATTTATCCAATTGTTTCAGACCTCATTAGCAAACATGGTCTCAATCCAACTGACACCATCCTTAGATATCATGGTGGTAACAAAGAATATTCCATAGCCGAGGATGCAGCCATACAGTTTGCTTCACTCGACACCAGCTTGTCAAAAATAAAGGTGGTGCTATTGGCACAAATTGGTAAAGAAGGCTGGGACTGTAAGAGTCTCTCAAGTATTATTCTGCCACAAAAGGGTGCTTGTCCTCAAAACATGGTACTTCAAACCAGTTGCCGATGCTTGCGTCAAGTTGTGAGAAACGAGAAGGAGACTGCTCTTATCTGGCTCAACGAGGAGAATGCCCGAATCTTGAACAATGAGTTAGATAAGCAGCAACACACTTCGATAGAGGAACTCAACAAGGCTGCGAACAGCAAGTTACATTCCCTGCAACGCTTCTCTCGTATGGAGGAATTGCGAGTTCCTCCCATCGACTTCTATCAGTTAAAGGTTTCTTATCAGACATTGGTTCTGGAAGAAGAATTAAACACTTCCGAAGAATTGAATAGTAGCGACATCCGTACTGAAAGTACTTCAATACTTATCAGTCAGCAAAACCTGAAGGGAGAAATTATCAAGAAAGATAGTGAACTCCTTCAGGATGAGGAGCAAAACCAGCCTATCACTTTCAATGCCTGGCTACATCTCATCACAAAAGAAAGCTTCGGCACATTGACGAGCCAGCAGCTTAAGGCATACACGTCGCAGCTTCAAGATATCTTTGATTCGATTACGGAAAAAAGAGTGGGGGTATGCTATCCTAAAGGCAAATACAATCACAGACAAATTCGCACAAATATCCGTAAGGCATTCATCCCTACACGCACCATAGAAGTGAAGGAAGAAGTTATCCGGGAAACTGCAGCACTTCTAAAGATAGAGAAACTTATATCTCCTATCGAAGTGGCTAATACTTCTAACTACTATCCAGCGCAAGAGGAAGTATTGAAGATTATTGATGCTGACAAAGGAGAAAAGAAACTGAAGGATGCTGTCATGACTACAATAAATACGCTTAAGTCAATGGGAAATCAAGAAGGCACAATACAAGCCTTGCTTGACGACCCCAAAAGTTATGAGGCAGTAGAGGACAGCATTAACAATAATACCTACCATTATCTCCCCTATAAGTTCGATAGTAAGTTTGAAATCAATTACTTCTCCTCATTGCTCCAAACCATTATCCAAGACAAGCAATTGGAGGTATATTTCAATGGTGACGATGAACTGACTGATTTCAAGATCAGATGCTACAAACAGAACGGCAAAACTTGGAACTATATTGGTAAGTATGTCCCCGACTTTCTTTTTCTCAGCCGTGATGAGCAGGATGCCATCAAACAAGTCATCATCATAGAAACCAAGGGCGAAGGGTTTGCTGCCAAGTTTGCAGAACGACGATCATTCATGGATGAATTCGTAAAACGCAACAACGAGAAGTTTGGCTACAACAAGTTCTGCTTCTTGTATATAGAAGATACGCTTACTCAAGCCGAGCAAGACAAAATAACAATCAATGCAATCAATCAATTCTTTAAATAACAGATAATTATGACAATTAAATATATTTCCTACCGTCCAAATGTACTTGAAGGACAAGCTGTTCTTGACAATTTTGCAAGAACCTACCGAAAACTTTATTATCGTGATAATGATAAAGTCATTGAACGCATAGAGCGTGGCATGCCTCTTTACGAAATGGAGTGTCAGGAAATTGTTGGCAATAATCCTAATAACAACATGATCATCCGTGGCGAATGCCTCTCTGCCTGTGCCTATCTGAAAAAGAAAGGCATAAAAGTCGATTTAGTCTATATAGACCCTCCCTTTGCCAGTGGTGCCGATTATGCCAAAAAGGTATATATTCGCCGTAATCCTAAAGTGGCAGAAGCAATTAAGCAAGCCGAATCAGAGATTGATAGCGAAGAACTCCGTAACTTTGAGGAAAAAATGTACGGCGATGTATGGGACAAAGAGCGATATCTGAATTGGATGTATGAGAACCTCATGGCTATTAAATCCATCATGAGCGATACCGCATCTATCTATGTGCATTTGGATTGGCATATAGGGCATTATGTAAAAATCCTCTTGGATGAGATATATGGGGAGGACAATTTTGTCAATGAAATAGTATGGGGATATAAGGATATTGGTGCTAAAGCTGTACCTTACTTTAAGAAGAAGCATGATGTCATTTATTTGTACCAGAAGACAGATGAAAGAGTTTTTAATATTCAAAGACAAAGTCTTTCTTCCAGTACAATTGAACGTTATCATAAATATTTTGATGAAAAAGGACAAATCTCATATCAATCATTAAAAAATAGTAATCCTGGTGTCTTTGAAAATTTAAAAGGGGTTCCTAGTGATTTGTCTGAAATATGGCTAGACATAGCAAATGGCCAGCCATTATCTGATTGGTGGGATGATATATCTCCTTTAAAATCTCATTTTGCAGAAGCGGTCAATTATGCCACCCAAAAGCCAGAAGCCTTATTAGAACGTATCATTAAAGCAAGTAGCAATGAAAAGATGCTTGTTGCCGACTTCTTTGGTGGCAGTGGCGTGACGGCTGCTGTTGCCAATAGGTTAGGGCGTCGGTTTATTCATTGCGACATTGGCGTGAATAGCATAGAAACCACGCGCGACCGCTTGCGTAAGGCTGGAGCGGAATTTGAAGTGATGGAAATTAAAGATGGCGTTTCTCTTTATCGCAACCCTGTTCAGACGATGGACAAACTAAAGAGTTTGATCCCTGGCCTTAGAAACGAGGACAAATTGGATAAGTTTTGGGAAGGAAGCATCCACATACCAAAGAGGGCATGATACCGGTCTATCTTCCCAATCTCATGGATAGCAGTACTCGCCTGTTAGACACCGCCTTGATGAATCGCATCCTCCGAGAGGCTATGCCCGATCTGCCAGATGGCGTGAAAAAGGTTGTGGTCTATTACATTGATATCACCGATGAAAAGGAAATCATGCAGTTCATCAAAGAACAAAAGGACACTATCATTGAGGTAGAGCTGCGCGACTTGAAAAATATACTCGATAATGTGGTCGTGGAAGATGAAGCCGACTATGAATTGAGCGAAACCAACGAGGGCTTGCTAAAGGTTTGGCAAGTTAAAATCAATCGTTTCTTCAGTGACCGAGTCGACAAAAAGATAAAAGAGTTTAACCTTAAAGGACAGGAGCAGGCACTCAAAGGTAAAAAGGACTATAAGCCCATTACCATTAGCGAGGAAGGACTTGAAACCATCGAGTTCCTCAGTCTCGACTGCACTTCTTCTGACACCTCTGCTCCGTGGCACAGTACCTCTGAAATCCTCATCGACCGCCTCGGCTACGTTCGCAAGAATGGTATCGACACCAAATCTTTCTGGGATGGCACAATAACCTCCGACGAAAAGCCTCTCCGCCTCAAGATTAGAAATATTTGTGGGGATGAGACGATATATAACTTGTAAATTATTACTGAATTTATCGGGAATATTTCATATTGGCAATGGAAGTGAACAAGAACATAGAAAATCTTGAATTCTTAAAAGAAGATTATAATAAGGGGCTGGTTTCAGCCCTTATTGGGGCAGGTTTTTCTAAAAATGTATCACCCCTTTACTTGGACTGGACCTCACTATTAGAAGACCTTATAGATGATTCGTTCAAATTGGAAATTAATCAGTATATAGGAAATTACATTCATTGTAATGCAAGAAAATATAACGAGAAGAAAAAGAAAGCCATAAAGAAAACCATAAAGAAAGAATTTGTTGACAGCCTTCTAAACAAGTATGGGTATTTAGGACTTGTTTCGAAATATATTGCTCAAAAGGGGTATAGGGAGGTTATAGAAGATTATATAGAAGAGCGAACACCTTATGCAAAAAAGAATAGTGATAATACGATGTCCCTATATATAAAAGACATAAAGAAGACTGACATTATAGAATCGGACTTTTCTGTACACAAGCAATTGTTGCTATGTGATAAATTTAAAAATATATATACAACAAATTATGATAATCTGTTAGAATTTACTTCAGATAACTTTTTAGAGTCTCAAACTCCTGTGGTAAATACATCATGGCAGTTGTCAGATGGTTTCCAGAAGCGCAGTATAATAAAAATACATGGGTCATTAAGTATAGAAGATGATAGGTTTGAATTTGATGGTGATCAACACTTGCGATATATAATAGCTCAAGAAGATTATGACACCTATATTGAGAAGCATGAGGCTTTTTCTCATTTAATGAGAATTTCGATGCTACAAGGGAAGTTCTGTCTATTGGGTTTTTCTGGTAATGACCCTAATTATATGGGGTGGGTTAAATGGATGAGTGATATTCTTGGGAAAGGAAAAGATAAAGGTCCTAAAATTTACCTTATCACTTTTGATGATAACGAAAGCTCGGATAAGAAACTCTATTATAGCAATCATTATATTAGAGTCATTAATCTTATGAACAACAAGGTTCTTTCTGTACTGGGGTATAATCAATTAGAAATATCTACATTATCATTATCTGCTCCTGGCTCCTATAAAGAAATACTTGAGAGCTTTTTAAAATTCCTTTGTAAAACGAAAGATGTCCGCTTAGAAGAAACAGGTGGTAAAGGAAATAAGACTTTTGAAGATATGCCTGAGACTTCAATAGGGAGTAAGACTACAAAAGTAGAAATAGCAAATGTAGAAAAGGCTATTGCTTTCGAATATAAAAAGTTATGGAATGAGGCAAATACAAAATTCGAGCGTCAAGAAGATTTATCTGAAATTATGGAACGCATTAAAAGCGCGAAACATAACTATCATTTTTGTCAGAATGTCTATAATCAAAAATATTTTATAAAAACAGCTCTTAGAAGAAAAGGAGATCTAGCGGAAGCAGAAGCCTATTTATTTGCACTTGCTGTTAAAGAAACGGGACAGTTGTCTCGCTATTACTCTCCATTATTACAAGATAAGCCGACTTTAGATTCAATTCCACTTTGGCAGGAACTTGTACAAAGAAGCGAAACTCTTGAAGGAAGTACAGAGGTGTTACGGCTTGATATCCCATCTGATTATACTATTTATGAGAATATTCAAAGGAAATTATTTCATTTAGATTTTGAGACAGCTCGTCAACTTTTAGGAAATTGGTATGCAGAAGGTTATTGGTTACAAGCAAGAGCCATGCGATTAGCTGCATTTCATGGAAGTGAAAATGCGTTTAGCATCTTATCTTCATATATTGATAACCTTGAAAATGCACAAGAAAAAATGTATGCATGCGTTTTAGCCAACTATATTTCTTTAAAGTATCCTCGGCCATATAATTTGGAAGTTTTTCTTCAAAATAACATTTATGGACAAGGTGAGATAATCAGTTACATCCTTGAAAAGATGAGAAGTAAAGAAGATAAGCCTAAACAGAGGGGTTGGGTCGGTTCTTCATATAGCCTTTGTTCTAATAACACTCTATATGAGCAAAGCCTGAGATTTTTGCAGTTTATATTTGATACAGGACTGTACTTAAACTTTGGTATTACATCTTTTGTTAATATTAAGGATTGGTATAAAGTTTGTAAGAATCTATTTAGGTTTTTACCATATCCTTGTTTCTTTTATTCAATTCAATATCATGATAAAGATGTATTAAGACGCATTGGACAAGATTATGCCTTTACCCCAGATTTATTAGAAGAAAATAAAGACTTACTACTATCCTCTTTAAAGGCGTATGGAAATCAGTGTACTCCAAAAACGTTCTTATCTGGAATACTAAATATTACAGGTCCTTTATACTTATGTGTAGATGAATCCATTTGGTTCGAGTCCTTTAAAACGAACATTTTTGACTCAATGTTAGCGCAACTTGGTCAGATTACAAATAGTGATGAAATAGTTGAGAATATAGAATATGCCCTATCAAATCTAAAGATTAAGCAAAATATTTTGGTCATCATAAATGACCTTTTGCGTAATTTTCGAAATAACCCCATTGTTGTGGATGGATTTATCCGCAATAACATCCACCTAAATTACTTAAATCAAGAGGCTGATAATGACACAATGACATTACTTGAAGAGTTAATTAATGAATATCCCCAAGTTGATATCACTGAAATTATACATTTCTTCAATAAAAATAACTGTCTTTCTAAAACTCTATTGAAAGCATTTATTAACAAGTTAAAAATGGCAGGGCTTGATGAAATTCCTTCAGAAATATCTTCCTTGTTCTATATATGTATTTTAGCAAAAGATGATGAGGAAATTACTTGTAAGGCTAAACAGAAGTTACTCGAGAAGAATATATGGCATTGTGGCGTTTTAGAAGATAGCAAAGGTTGGTCAACTCCTAACTATATACGTTTACAAGCATTTAATAAAATAATCAAATGGAGTGACCCTGAATTTGAAATTATCGCTGATAATCTCAAAGAGAACATCAATAAATATGAGACTTATGCTGAAAGGCTTCATCAAGACTCATTTATGAGGAATATTCAAATATCCTATTTATCTGATGTGTTACAATTTATAGACTCCTTGGAGATAGAAAGGTCTGAAATGCTGAGTTCGGTAAGAAAACAAGTAGAGAAACTATTGGAGAGTAGAGTTTCGTATAACTCTTTTATTGAAGCGATGCTATCAGAGCAGTCTGCAGATGTTTCTTATGGTATTGATAATATAGTTCAAGGTATTCGTGCATCAGGCTTAGCTCCTTATCATAATGAGATCAATTTTATCGTAGATAGAGCTATCATGGGAGAGAAAAAAGCCATGGCTAAGACTCTTTCTGTAATTGCATGGATTATAGATCTGAATAAAACAGAATTGATAGAAATGAAAATTACCCCCAAACTAAATATTCTTTTAACAGTATATAAAGAACATTGGCAGGAAATGGATGAATTTCGGCCAGACTTAAGTTTTGAAGACTTAAATAACATTGCTCTTTATCTTCAAGAACAAGGTTACAAGGGAGAAATAATTGAATATTGGATACAAGACCCATTTGTCAAAATATTCTTACCTCAATTACATACAGAGAACTGACGAATATCCAATGATACTGAATCATTAATAGTCAGTATGCGTAAAATTTTAATAATATGAAAATGGAACAAAAAAGTAAATGGGGGTTTCTACGAGAAACTCAAAGAAAAGCCGAGGAATCAGGATTGGATAAAGATACAGGCTTATGTCGTACAGGACTGGAAAAGTATCTTCAAGTGATTTATCCAGAAATTGATAGTTCTGAATGGGTACATAATAAACAAGTTGGTAACGGATGCTCAAAACGGCCTGACTACAGATGTGAGAAATTGCATTTGATCATAGAATTTGATGGTGTCCTGCATTATCAAAAACCAGAGGATATCATTAGGGACATTGAGAATCAAATGGAATATGAAACTTTAGAATATCAAATTATCCGTATTCCTTACTTTATCCAATTGACAAATGAAGTTATAGAACAACTTTTTGGGCGAAAAGTTGAGGAGCAAATGTTTCCACCCTCAGTTCCGTCAATGGGTATTAAAGGTAAAAATACTCCTGCATTTTGTTGCATAGAAGGATTAAAAAGAATGGCATCTGATTTTCGTAAATTTCCACAACAATATGAAGTAAACAAGGCTGCTTTAGAAAAAGTCAACAACGAATATCTTACAGGGATTAAAGAATTAGATAAATATTACAAGGAGATAACATCCAAGATTGTTTCTAATCAATAGTACTCAAATTGAGGAAACTTATTTGTATCATGTAAATGTAAGTTACTGATATTCAACATATAATAATTTTGAGGAAGTGAAATAAAGCTGACTAAAGTTTATTAATAAATACAAATGTATCCCAGTAACATAATAAGTTACTGGGATTTTATCCTAAATCGGTCATTAGAAAATTTCGCTTTCATTTTGTCTTGAAATAGAACGAAAGATGCATATTGTGTTAGTATACAGATGCTATAACGATGGA
Organism: Hoylesella timonensis S9-PR14; assembly: GCF_000762405.1. Taxonomy (GTDB): domain Bacteria; phylum Bacteroidota; class Bacteroidia; order Bacteroidales; family Bacteroidaceae; genus Prevotella; species Prevotella timonensis_A. The sequence goes on from NZ_JRPQ01000071.1 coordinate 72,297, forward strand.
ACAGTCTGCTATAATCTGACTTTTTGCACGGAAAAATCTCTAATGACCATTTGGGTTTATAATAACTGTCCATAGCCCCACGCTGAATGACAAGTAAAGGCTGCACTCTGATGAGTAGGGGCTTTACTTGTCATTTTTCATTTTATCTAACTTATCAACGGCATCTGCCAAGTCAAAAGCAAAGGTTTCTGGTTGCTGCAAATATTCCTCTCTCCCCTGTGACAACAGTTCATATAATTCTTGATTCATACGCTCCACATACGAACTAATGGCATATTCAATATCCTCTTTCTGCCACTCCATGGTGGAATTACGATATACTTGCCATTTCTGATGGAAAAAACAGTAGGCTGTCTCGATACTATCTTTGGTTATCATGCGGGGAGGTTTTTAAGTTGACGAGTTAACAAGTGCAGAATAGATAAGTTTCGTCCATAAACAAAACAAATAGACGGTTACCAAAATCTTTTATGCTCCGTAGAATAAGAGTATCCTGCTGCGGATAAACGCTTTTCCAGTTCTTCCCTATCAACATTGAAGTGATAGCAAATTTGGTCGAGATTATCAAACTCCTCATCACGCAACAAAAAGTTAATGGCGGACACCAACATCGGCGTATCATGTAATGGTAAATGCTCCATGTTCCTTTCTCCTATCAATAAATGAATGTAAGTAAAGTGTCATCTGTAACTTTCTACCTTTTCTATAACTCAAAATTTTAACATTGACATCTTTTTCATGAGGATAATTCTCACTCTATCAATTTCTCGCACAACCTACGTTGCAACACGCGGGCATCGAGGACAGACATCTCGCTGCTCATTACGGCAAATGCCAAGTCGTGTCCGTTGCTTCCACGGCAATAACCTGCCAGTGAGCTGATGCCATAAGGATGAGACAGAGTACCCGTCTTGGCGTGTATCTTCCCCCGCGTCTTTGGTCCGGTCATCTCATGAGCCAACGAACCATCAACGCCTGCAATCGCCAAATTCTGCATAAGCATCGTGTGAATACTCTTATCCTTATACCCATACACGAGAATAGCCGTCAACGCTTGGGGAGAAAGATGATTGTAAGTACACAAACCACACCCATCGTGTACGACCAATGAAGTGTCGGTCATACCGAGATCTTCCCTTAAAAACTTTCTAAGATATGCTACTCCCGTGGCTGTTGGGTCGGCTTGCGTGTTAATACGGTTGCCAATGGTGTACAGCAGTGCGGTGGATTGAGTGTTGGAACTATTCTTCCACATGCGCTTAACAACGCGATGGATGGGAGTACCGTATCTGTAAATAACCTTTGAACCAGCAGGCATTGTACCCAACACCACCTGACTGTCAGCGAAAGCGATACCCTGAGTACGCAGCACACTCTTCAAACTCTTCATCACCCGAGACGCACCTTTGTAAAATAAGCCATATCGACTGAAAGATAAATCCCATGGATACCAATGCTCCTCGCTTTTCACAGGTTCCTGTATCACGAGATCTACAAAGATCTTGCCATCCACTCTATTGATTCCTCTCTTCTTTGTTGCCTGCCCAAATCGCACAAGTTCCTGTTCGGTGAACTGTGGATCAAGGCTTCCCTTGAAGGTCAGGTCGCCTTGAAGGACACCGTCAGACACCTTTCCCCGTTGATACAAGCCCGTAATGTACAGATAGTCACTACCCAAAAGATGCAGCCCCGCCACGCCACTGAGCAACTTCAAGCACGACGCTGAAGGTTGTGCTAAGGTCTCGTGGTAGCCATATACGGGCTTATCCGCTGTAAGGTCGTACACATGAAAGGCAAACTTACCCTGCACCCTGGGGTCTTGTGCGAATGCTGCCAACCGAGAACGCAGGCTATCGTCAATAGCAATATCGGGTTGCTTTTCTTTCGTTTCTTTCCGATGCTTATCACCACAAGCCATGAACAGCAGCACGATACTCATCAAAACCAACAACGAAGTTGGCGCAACCGCCATCTTTCTAAAGATTTTCCTCATAGGCTGCAAAGTTAATCATTTCTTTCCTAAACAACTTATCGAAAAGGAGAGAATGAGAAACGCCTTGCTACTCGTCTACTCAAATGTTAGCTCGCCAAAGAAATCTGGGCGATGAAAATCGGGCTTCTCTATATCAATAGGATTCCATGACAGAAAATGTGGTTTCTGTAAGGCATCGCCACACTTATAGAAATTGGCACGAATAGTTCGCCCACTCAAGGGTTTTATTTGATGTTGGAAAAATGTACTCAAAGGGATGATAAGTGCCAATTGCCAATCGTATGTTCCCATTCGTTCCTCAAAAGGACAACGCCCAAAAGTTGACCAACGGTCAATCTTTTCAAGAACTGATAGTGGAGCCAACTCGCGTCCTTCTCTTCCTTTGCCGCAACCCACTAAAATGGTACCTGCACAATTACACTCTATGTTATAATAGGTGTCGTCATCTGCAGGCTGTGAAAAGAATTCGCAGCATGAATCTTCCCAAACACGCCCGTTATCCTCGGTCGCCACAGCTCGCACACTGTCTTCAGACACACAGTAGTGCAAATAAACAGCTGCCTCATCATGAGCCATGCGAAACCGCACCTGTGGTGTATATGGATATTGCTCACGCCAATTGGCAACCGAAATTGTCTCAAACGCAATCTTCTGAGAATCCATAATGGCAGGTATCATCGCAGCTGCGGATGGACGTTGGTGCAATTTTTGTATATTTAATGTCTTCATTCCTATTGGATTTCTTTTAAGCATGCCTTGATAAATGTCCTCATTGCTGGCTCGTGTGTACAAGCACTTCTGAAGAGACAGAGCTGGTTCTTGGCACGAACTAAATTATGCTTGTCATACTTAATTTTATAATAGGTGTCACCATTGATATAATCTGCCAAGAAGCGCACACATTGCATAAATGGGAACAATTTGGCTGCATAGGGTAAATTTTCTATTTCAATGGGCTCTAAAAAATGATGAGCAGACTCTAAATACCCTTTTGTAAACGCCTCGAAGATATCCATTCTAAAGTCTATTTTATCAAATTCGGAGGAATCTTCTGCTACCGTATTAGCACCGGTACGTAAGAAATCGCCATAATCTGAGAAGATAAAGCTCGGCATGACAGTATCTAAATCAATGACGCAAAGCACGTTGCCATTTTCGTCAAACAACATATTATTCACCTTGGTATCGCAGTGGCAGATACGCTTTTTCAGTTTTCCATCGCGATACAACTGTTCTGCCTTGCACATCTCGTTGGCATGCGTCTCTAATTCGTCCAACATATCTTGCACTTCTGCTACCCTACCGACGGGATTAGCCTCAACAGCTTCCCTCAGCTGATTCATACGCAGTTCCATGTTGTGAAAATCAGGTATCGTTTCGCCTAATTGTTCCGGTACATCTGTTAGCATCGACTGAAAATGCCCAAATGCCTTGCCTGCATCGTACGAGTGGGCTGCATCTACTAACTCATACGTTTTGGCATCTGGGATAAATACGCTAATTCGCCAGTACTTGTCATCATTGTCCTTAAAGTAGGTCTTTCCCTCCTTCGTTGGAATGAAGCGAAGCACCTTTCTGTCCAACTCAGACTCACCTTGTTTTTGTAGTTTTTCACGAATATGATTGGTCACCACCTCAATATTGTGCTGTAGCAAATCAACATCTGTAAACACTTCATTATTTACACGTTGCAAAACATAATCGGGAAAATTATCCTCTTTTGTTTCAATCTTATAAGTGTCATTGATAAGTCCATTTCCTAAAGGTGAAATTTTACTAACAGTTCCCTCAATGAGGAAAGGGCTAATCACTTGGTTTAGTTTTTCGGTTTCCATACAATTGTTTTTATTTATTGCTTATTATAAAGATTTAGATTTGTGCGACTTTAGCTATTTGCGCACCTCGTTTAACAAAAACGACAGCCACAAAATTATAAAAATATTATGATTTTCCCAAGTTCTAAGCCTACAAACTTGTTTGATGCAGCTGATGCAGCCATTTCCCAGAAAACAAACGATATAGGAAGATACATCCTCTCAAGCATAATTCAATGGCCATGGCTATCCATACTCCCTTCAATCCATACTGTGGCGCCAATATTGCTGCTAACGTAAGTCGAACGCACCACATGGACAGCAAGTTCATGATAGCAGGTTTCAAGGTGTCACCAGCACCTACACATACACTATACGTCACAATGGCAGCTGCAAAGAATGGCTCTGCAAACGCCTCTATTCGCAAGCTCTGAATGCCCAACACACGGATTTCTTCAACGGGTGTAAGGATACCTATCATTTCTGGAGCAAAAATATACATCAATACTGCCATGACGGACATCACTGCCATTCCTAAAAATACCGTCATATAGGCAAAACTTTTACACACGTCATAGCGCCCCGCACCCACACTTTGTCCTACAAGTGTAGTTGCTGCTTCGCCAATTCCATAACCTGGCATATAGCATAAACTTTCTGCCGTTATGGCAAAAGTATTGGCTGCAATTGCAACTTTGCCCAACGGTGCCACAATAATGGTACTCACAATCTGTGCACCACTCATCAATATGGATTGAGCCGCCATGGGTGCACCAATTTTCAAGGCATTTTTAACGTAGTTACTCATCCAGCGAAATGGCTCGTGATCTTGTCCCAGTGCCAGTATCTTATTACGAAAAATGGCAAAATAGGCTTGAAGTAACGAACCTATTAAAAAGGCAGTAGCCGTACCAAATGCGGCACCCAACACGCCCAAATGCAACACATAAATGAAAAAATAATTAAAGACGACGTCCATCACGCACATCCCCACGCTGATAATACTCGGAATGTGCATATTTCCAGAGCATTTCAGCATGGCTCCTGTCAAGCTGGCGAGTTGCATAAAAGGCATGGCTAATCCAAACACTAAGAAGTAAAGGGAAGCATCACGTGCAATATCCGATGTACCTCCCAGCCAAAAGGGTAAGGGTTGATAAATAAAAAGTGCAATGAAGGCTATTACCACACTCAACATCAGGGTACAAATTAGTCCATGCCGAAACACTTGTCGGGCTTTCACAAAATCATTGGCTCCGATAAAATGGGCTACTTGCACCGAGAAACCCATCGATGCAGCGGCAGTAACACTCCCCAATAGCCACGTGGTACTTTCCACCAAACCGATAGAAGCCGATGCCTCGGTGCCTAAATGGCCTACCATGGAGGCATCTATAAAGAACATTAACACTGTGGTTATCTGCGCAAGAATTGACGGAATACTCAACTCTACAATTAAATTGAGCTTTTCACCTCGCGTTAATGTCTTATTTTCACGAATATTCGCTAATAAAGCTTCACTTTTTTTACTCGAAAACATTCCTCTTTATTCTCGCACAAAGATACAGATTAAAATTTACATATTCTGAAATTTGAAAGAAAATCGCAAAAGACAAACAAAAATAACTCATCCAATTTTTGCAGAGAACTTGAACCGATAAAAGCACTCTCAAAACGAGGTTTTTGTCCTATAAATTTACCAAAAAACGACCATCTAAAATCTTCAAAATAGAAAAAAATCAATAGGCAAACGACCCACAAAATGATGCTGATTTTGATAAAATTGAGGTCTCTTCTTGTTAGAACATTGACTTAACGGTCTTGGAAACACCATTTAAGGGTGTTATTCACATGCTTCAACGGCATTAAAGCATGCAAATTCTAAGCTTATCTCAATGCTTTAGTCGCCAAAAAATCGTAAAAATGAGAATGAAAAGAAAAGATATAAGCGTAACATCTTCAACAGCAACGAATTATGAACATGGCTCATTTCTCGCGTATTTGCGACCCACTTTGCCGTTGGTTGTTTTCACGCGAGTTTTGAGAGGCACTTTGTAAAGATTTTTCTGAATTTATTATCCTTCCATACTGCATTTCATCAACATTAAATACACGACATTGTCGGTGCTGTTTTTGATGTGCAGACCACTATTAAATAAAAGACTCGCTATAACAAAAAAGCGACTCACTTTGTCTGTGAAATCGCTAATTATATTCTATTTAATCATGAAGTTTCTCAAAAAATGGGGGAATCTTCTTCGAACTGTTTGTTCCACCCCCAGCATAGCCAGTGCAGCAATGCTGCAACTTGGCTTTTCATCTTGTCCTAAATAATCTTTTTCCTGTCTTTACTCCTTCTCTATGGAGCCTACCGCTATTGAAGATTTTTCCTTACTAACAATCCTAAATTTTACCTCTAAACCATCTACCTATTGGTTATCCTTTATCTTCTACCTTGAACTAATATCCTTCTTTTTACCTAACGACTAATACCTTTGTTACCCTTACTGTCTTTTTACCTTATCTAATACCTGACGATACCTGAATATTCGCTTTTCCCTTAAAAACTAATAACCTAAATATATCTCTCAAATAATATCTTTAATCGTATTCGATTGATGCCTCTCGGCATCTCCTTTTTGTCTTATTGACGTTGCAAAGATACGACTGTTTCCGCACACAACAAAGAAAAAATAGGACAAAAGGCGATGAAAGACATTAATTCTTGACCTAAATCAACAAAACTGAGTTAAGCATATCCACCCCGACCGTACGCTATACAAAGTTGCCAAGAAAAAGAAAGCGAACAGTTTCAACATAAAACTGCTCGCTTAAATATCATTTTCAACGATGCGAATTACCGCTCTATCCACTTTCCTGTGGATGCACTGGCTCGAACTGTAGGAGCCTCTGCACGATAAAAACCTGCTAATCCGATATCAAAAATAAGGGTTGAATAAGCTGGAATAGTTCCATTCGATTGCTCTTTGTTACCATACCCTAACTGGTGTGGTATATACACTTCCCAGCGATCTCCTATCGTCATGTGCATCAATGCGGTGGTAAAGCCATCTACCAAACCGTTCACTGCAAACGTTGCAGGACGCATTGTCTGTGGAGTGTACTTACCATTATAACTACGGTCAAAGACATAACCTCCTGTATAGGTCGCAGATGGGATTAAACGTCCACGATAATTCACCTTGACCGAATCGGTGTACAGAGGACTACCTGATGTGCTGCCCCCTGCATTCAATATATGCACAATGATATAATCTCCCAAGTTCGCATGAAAATGTTGGTTATCTTCTGGCAATGACCACTTACGGATAATCTTCCAACTTTGGTCACCCTTGGCAATACGCTGTTGTGTTGAGGCATACAACTGATTAAAATAGGTCTCATTCTTATTTTGCCAATCGGCAAATTCTTCTACCTCACCATCATTTTCGCTACATGCCACCATGATTCCCATTCCCAATAAGAGCATCATGAGATATAACAACTTGTTTCTTTTCATATCTAATATCTTAAGCTTGTAGTTTTTTCAGCAAGCTAACAATGCTTACCTTATCTTCAATATGCGCACACAACTCACTAATGTCGATGCGCTCTTGCTGCATTGTGTCGCGATGGCGCAACGTCACCTTGTTATCTTTCAACGTATCGAAGTCGACAGTGACGCAATAAGGTGTTCCCACTGCATCCTGACGGCGATAACGCTTACCGATGGAATCTTTCTCGTCATAGCTGGTGTTGAAGTGGAATTTGAGCAAATTAACTATCTCGCGAGCTTTTTCTGGCAATCCCTCTTTACGCACCAAAGGCATCACCGCACACTTTACAGGAGCCAAAGCGGCAGGCAGACGTAACACAATGCGCTTGTCGCCTCCTTCCAACTCCTCTTCTTGATAGCTGTGACACATCACTGAAAGGAACATTCTATCTACACCAATAGAAGTCTCAATGACATAAGGTACATAACTCTCGTTGGTTTCAGGGTCAAAATATTTGATGCTCTTCCCACTAAATTTCTCATGTTGAGAAAGGTCAAAGTTGGTACGTGAGTGTACCCCTTCTACCTCCTTAAAACCAAATGGCATCTTAAACTCAATATCGGTGGCTGCATTGGCATAGTGAGCTAACTTCTCGTGGTCATGGAAACGATAGTTTTCCGCACCAAAACCTAAAGCTTGGTGCCATGCCATACGCAGTTCCTTCCATCGCTTAAACCACTCCAGTTCTGTGCCGGGTTTCACGAAGAACTGCATTTCCATTTGTTCAAACTCACGCATTCGGAAGATGAACTGGCGTGCCACAATCTCGTTGCGAAATGCTTTACCTATCTGAGCAATACCAAAGGGCAATTTCATTCTACCCGTTTTTTGCACATTTAGATAATTCACGAAAATTCCTTGTGCTGTTTCTGGACGCAAATAAATCTTGTTCGTGGCATCCGATAGCGACCCCATCTCGGTTGAAAACATCAGGTTAAACTGTCGTACCTCGGTCCAGTTTTTGGTTCCACTAATAGGGTCGACGATTTCCTCGTCTACTATAATTTGTTTCAATTCATCCAAATCAGGTCCTTGCATCGCCGCAGTATAACGCGCATGTAAAGCATCGCGCTTGGCTTGATAATCCAAAACACGTTTGTTGGTTGCCTTAAACTGCGCCTCATCAAAAGCATCACCAAACCGTTTGGCAGCCTTTGCCACCTCTTTGGCAATCTTTTCTTCATATTTGGCGATTTGGTCTTCTATCAAAACGTCAGCACGATAGCGTTTCTTAGAGTCACGATTATCTATCAAAGGGTCGTTAAACGCATCGATATGTCCACTGGCTTTCCAGATCGTAGGGTGCATAAAGATAGCCGAATCAATGCCCACGATGTTGTCGTGCAGCAGAACCATGCTTTTCCACCAATATTCTTTGATATTTTTTTTCAGTTCAACGCCATTCTGACCATAATCATAAACGGCTGCCAATCCATCGTATATATCGCTACTGGGGAATACAAAACCATATTCCTTGCAGTGGCTCACAATCTTTTTGAAAACATCTTCTTGTGCCATTTCTTATATCCTATGAGTATATTTTATCGGACAAAGGTACGCAATATTTTTGAGTACTTGGCTATCTCGGCTTAAATTCTTTAGATTTTTGCAACGGTTCTCTTATTTATAAAGACTTTGTTCCTTTACAAATACCGTTTTACAACGTATCTGTGACAAAACAGCATCAACCAAAAAACATCCGCGACACCCCTATAAAAGTGCGTCGCGGACGTATAAATAATTCAAGAGCATGCTATAACGAGAAATACTATTTTATCTCGTGCCAGCCCTCATTTTGTTCTATCCCATGATACCGCACCTCCGACCAAGGTATGGGATAGTAATATTGGTTGGCTCTAAATACCCGTTCGGCAGCCTGACTCTTCAGGTCGCTGACTGTATAGGTAGTTGTACCATCTGCCAACTTGACAATCTTCATGCCCTGCAAAGGGTTGGTAGAACCGTTCAATTTATCGAACGCTGTTCCTAATCGAAGATAATCCCAATATATGGACTCCTCGAAAGCTAACTCCACACGACGCTCATGAAGTATCTGCTCAAGCGTAATGGAGGGCAAAGCGTCCATGTGAACTCTCTGTCTAACCTCGTTAACAGCCTCCAAAGCCTTGGCAGCATTGCCCACACGGAACTGAGCCTCTGCATAATCGAGCAACGCCTCAGCGTATCTCCAAATGATATAATGCTGTTTGCTACCATATTTACTATCACCGAAAAGCTCTGTTTTGGGGTCAAGAAACTTACGCATGTAGTATCCCGTGCGTGTTACAGCAGCGTTACGACTGGTTCCATATTTCGTAAGGTCAGCGCCAGGCACCTCCTTTCCCTTGTCCACAGCATAATGTATCTCAAACTCATGTTTATTGTACGTAGAGCCATCATAAGTGATGTTGGCATAAAAGCGATAATCACGGTTTGCGTACGGATGTTGCGCATCATAGGTCTTGCCATCTCGCATACCATATTCGTCCACGTGGTTCTGGGTGGGAACATATGCACAACTGGTTCCAGCAAAGAATGGTGAGGCCGCGTCTTCGTCGAGACGGTGTCCGAAATCATCTACAATACCGTCAGCACTGTGTTGAATCTCGTAGATAGACTCAGAACTGTTGTGGAGTCGGAAAATTGAATTGTAGCTCTCGGCTATCTCACTTTCGGTGTTGCCTGTAACTGGCACTAATGAGTAGCATCCCAAACGCATCAATTCTTCATAGGCATTAACCGCTTTTTGCATCATCTCTTTGGAACGGTCAGACTTGAATCCGTAGATGGTTTTGCCCTTGTTTTGGAACGCTGGCGACCCCACCCAGAAGTACGCTTTGGCTTTAAGCATGATAGCTGCACCCTTTGTTACACGTCCCACATTCTCTGGTTCGTTTCTCACAGCGAGTAGATTGGCTGCCTTGTCCGCCTCTGAAGCGATATAAGCCACCATTTCCTCATATGAGGAACGCGGGAATTTGCGTTGGTCATTCAACGGGTCGTACAATTCTTGAATAAGCATTGGTGCACCAAAACGACGGAGGAGTTGATAGTAATACCATCCTCTAAAGAAGTGAGCCTCACCCAAAACACGATTTTTATGTGCTCCATCGGCTATTTCGTTTGCATTGGCTAACAGCCTATTGATGTGCTGTATCATTTCATAGTCCTTGCCCCACTCATTTAAGCCCGCAGTATTGATAGCTTCTTCTTCGCCAGCAACTTCCTCGGCGAAAATAGTACGACTCCATTCTGTACGCGAGTAGGTAATTTGGTCGGTAAACCATCCTGTGTACGGTTTTGACATATAGCGCAAGAACCAACTTGTAGACATCATTGTGCTGAAACCGTTGGAAAGATTGTGATACCATACTAAACTGTATTCGTCCAAAAGGTTGGGGCTTGCCCAAATACTCGGCTCCGCAAGTTTATCAACAGGTGCGTCGTTAAATAGGTCGTCACAACCTGTTGTCACAAAAGTAAGCGACAAAGAGGCAAAGCCAGTCAATATATATTTACTAATTCTGTTCATAATCATAAGTTTATGTATTCCTTTTTTAGAAACCAATATTCGCATTGATACCATAAGTGCGCTGGATAGGATATCCTCGCATCGATTCGGGGTCCATGTACTTGAGCTTGCTCCATGTATAAAGGTTGCCTCCCATCAATGATATACTAAGCGATGATAGTTTGAGTTTGCTCAACACAGAAGAGGGCAGCGAATAGCCGACACTGACAGATTTTAAGCGTACAAAGCTGTTGTCTCGCACCCAGAACGATGACTTTTTACGGTTGTTGTCTCTTGCCGTTGCCAACTTGACACGTGGGAACGAGGCGTTGGGGTTCTCGGGAGTCCAACAATCTGTGAGATGGTAATCTTGGAACTTGGGCAAGCTGTTGTTTTCTAATGAGTACATCTCGCTTACATATTGCTTGAAACCTGACACTCCTTGGAACATGACACTCACAAAGAACCCTTTGTAGCTCGCACCCAAACGTAAACTTCCAGTGAAATCAGGATATTGTGAATCTCTGAAAGGCTTCAAGTCTTTGTCATCCAAAACGCCATCATCGTTCTGATCCTTGTATTTGATATCACCAGGCTTTATCGTTTTGTTTTTGCCTTTGTACGTTCCGTCTTGGTTGAGTTTCCAATTATCGATCTCTTCTTGCGTTTGGAACAAACCTAACGACTCGTACATCCAGGTGGTTCCAGTGCTTTGACCCTTTCTTCGCATGTTCTCCAATTGGTTGGATTCATCTCCCCAGTCTATCACCTCGTCACGTCCTAATGACAACGTGAGTGCAGCGTCATACCTAAACTTGTTGATGCTGTTTCTGTGCGTGAGCGTTAAATCCCATCCCCAAGCCTTCAACTTGCCAAAATTCATCAATGGCACACTACCATTGGTACCTGTAGAAGCAGGGTACAGATAGTCGGGAGCAGGTGTCAGCATATCCGTGCGGTAACGAACGTAATACTCGTAAGTAAGCCCAAACCTGTTATCCCAAAACCCAAGGTCTATGCCAACATTGTAATCACGGTTCTTTTCCCATGACAAGCGTGTATTGGGATAGTTTCCTGTGGCCACGATAACTGCGGGTTTGAATACGCCGCCAACATTGTAGCCATAGGCGGGCGAATAAATGTATTTAAGCAAGTATGAGTAATCTTGCACACTTCCATCACGCCCTAACAAGCCGGTAGACAAGCGAAACTTAACATTGCTCAACACTTTCTGTCTCCAATTCTTGAAAAACTCTTCATTAGAGAGAATCCATGATGCAGATACCGTTGGGAAAAACGCCCAACGATGATCGGGGTGGAACTTTGCAGATCCGTCCATACGGAAGCTGAACTCAGCGAAATATCTATTAGAGAATCCGTAAGTAGCACGTCCAATCAACGATGCACGCTGTACCTCGCTGTCTACTCCATGCAACGTTCCCGTATTGGTAGAGCCGAGAACCTCGGGATATAAACCCGGCAAATCGTTGTTGGTTCCATCCATAGATTTGCGCTTATAAGATTGGTAGTTAGCTACTAACAATCCTGTCACATGGTGTTTGCCACCAAACGTGCGGTCGTAATTTGCACCAAACTCTATCAAAGCGTTGTCAACAAACTGAGTTCCCTGATATACACTTATTTTAGCTTTAGGATAAATAGTAGTCTTGTCTACCGTTATCTCCTTGTTTTTTTCGTTGTACAGATACAGCGTTACAGGGTTGTTATAGTTCTTGTTTAACGAGCTATTATTATCAACGGTTACCCTTCCGTAAACCGACAGTCCCTTAACCCAAGGCAATTCCCACTTCAGATTAGCCGTAACGGTGTTCATCTTGGTTGTCATTTGTTTATAACCTCCTAATCCGCGCACCGATATCAAAGGGTTGGCATGGCCAATACTTGCCAAATCGCCATTATCGTAGACAAACGGTTGAGTCGGGGCATAACTGTATGCTGCGTCAATAGTGGTGTAGCTTGTGTTCTTATATTCTGATCGAACGCCACTCATGTCAAGCGATAGTGTCAATCCTTTGGCTAACGTGGCATCGAGCTTTGCAGCGTAATTGAAACGATCGCGCCCTACGCCACTATACAATCCCACTGTATTGGTATAGGCACCAGAAATGTAATACCTTACAAACTTGTTACCGCCAGAGAGAGATACAGCGTTCGTGGAGGACGTTCCATGCGATTTCAGATAGTCGAGCAAATTGGTATCAGCATACTTATTTGGCATGGATTGTGTTCTAATTAGCTCCAATTCTTCCTCTGTATAAGGCTGGGCGTTTCTTGCGCCCTCCACTGCCTTGTTATAGAGCTTGGCATACTCGTAGCTCTTTAGGAAATGAGGGAATTGCGTAGCTTCTTGGATATTAAACTGTCCACGATAGTTCACACGCACTTTAGAGTCGCCAGATGCGCGTTTTGTTTTAACGAGTATAACGCCATTGGCAGCACGCACACCATAAACGGCAGCGGCAGCAGCGTCCTTGAGGATGGAGATACTCTCTATATCATCAGGATTGAGGTCAGACAGGCGCTGTTCTCCCTCCGTGGTGTTCTCCGAAAAACGAGGAATACCGTCTATGACCAACAATGGTGAGCTGACCGCTCCCGACATGGCACGAATACGAATGGTAGCTTCTCGAGCTGCACCTGGGTCGCCAGAGAGTGACATTACTTGTAAACCAGCCACCTGACCATTCAAGGCTTGGTCGAGGTTGGGGGTGGGCATGCGCAGTAGGTCTTCGCCCTTCACCGTCTCGATAGAGCTGGTCAGCGCCGACTTTTTCTGTGTTCCGTAACCCACCACGACCAGCTCATCCAAGTTTTGAGCGTCTTCCTTCATCTTGATGTTTAAGAGTTTGCCAAGAATGGCTTGCACTATCATCTCTTTATAACCTAAATAAGACACGACAAGGTTGTTCTTGCCCTTGGGCATCACAATCTTGAAATTGCCGTCCTTATCAGTAATCACACCTGTTTTTTCTCCTTGTGCTTTCACCGCTGCTCCTATGATAGGAGTGCCTGAGGAGTCAACAACTTTCCCTGATACGGTGATGTCTTGTGCCAATACAGGCATGAAACACACAACCGACAACAGCAATGTTAACAAAAAGATTTTTCTCATAGCCTTACTTTTTTAACAGTTTATCTATTTGCAAAATTTGATATTCGTAATAATTGCGCGTCTTCGCATCTCCCGTCGCTCTTTTCTGCTTATAGAGAGCTACCACTTTTTTCAGTTGACTAAGCATAAGTGGCTCCAGCAAGTTGGGCGACAAGGCTGGTAAACCGTAGTTAATGCGCATGAAAGAATATTCTGCTTCTGTGTGGCTGCATGGCAGAGAGGGCAGGCAAATGTTGTCATCCTTCAACTCCTCTTGGAGCAATGACAGTCCTTTCTTTTTAGAATCGTCGCCGTCCAATCCAGCACTCTTCTTGAAAAGTGAGATAATGGAAGCCTGCAAATTAATGTCCGATTCGGAAAGAGCCTTACCCTTCAATGTGTTTTGAAATATCTCATTGAAAGCATCGTTCATATATTGCCCGAGACTATAATTCTTGTTCGGATTAACTTTATAACCCTCGCTCACCCTGAACAAAGTGGTAGCGCCATAGATACCACCAGCCAACGATTTTTGCAGCTTCATATTTACAGTGGACGGCAAATCCAACTTCACTAACAACGATTGCGGAGACAACCAAGAATTGTATGTGAGTGCTTGATTCACCAGCCACTTCATAGCCTTGCGTTGTGTAACCTTGTCCACATAGGTCTTGGCACCTCTTTGGTTGTCGCCTTGTCTAATCTCATGGAAACAAACACCTCCCAAATATGGTATGACATGATGAAGGTGTCTTGAGTATTGAGACACCACCTCTTTATACATTGCAGTCACGTCATCATAGCTTTTACCCTTCTCAAAGGTCCATTTCTCAAGGTTTTTCACGATAATCTTTAAGTTGCTGATGGCGTAATTACCAGCCTTGATATGATCATTACCCAAGTCTTCCGACTGTGCAGTGGGGTCAACAGTTCCCATAAATTGCTGAGCGCCAAACTCAAACATAGGATTTCCCTTCTTCGCATCTATCCAAGCATCCAGTGTTTTTTTCTCCGCCTCTGGTGTGTCAGCGTCCTTAATCAATCGATACCCCCAGTTGATGGCATAAATATCAGCCACGCCCAATACGGGTGGCGTTAGTTTTACACCACGCTCCAAATCACCGGGCTGTGCAACGAAGTTGTTGCGAGCATAATCCATGATACTTGGCGTAGTGCCGTATTTTTGTGTGAACGAGGGGCTGCGCAATGAGTCCACAGGAAATGCGTAACTTGCACCCATATTATGCATTAGGCCAAGGGTGTGTCCCACTTCGTGGGCGGCAACATAACGCATGGACTCTTGCATGAGGTCGTCATCAAAAACAGCCTTATGTGTGCGTGCGTCAACGGCGGCAGTTTGGACAAATCGCCAATCGTGCAACAACGACACCACATTGTGATACCATATCACATCGGCGGTCAATATCTCTCCCGTGCGCGGGTCAACATAGCTCGGACCCATAGCATTGGCAATGTCGGTAACAGCATATTTCACACAATTGTAGCGCATGTCATCGGGGTCGAAGTTGGGATCATCCTTAGGATAGTCTAAGGCCTTTACCACATTCTTGAAACCCGCAGCCTCAAAAGCTTTGTTCCAATCCTCGATACCTTGTCGAACAGTGGCGCGCCATTTTTCGGGGAAAGCCGTGTCCACATAGTAAACAATTTGTTGTTTGGGTTCAACAAGTTCACCGTTATAATATTTTTCCCATTCCCCATCCTTGGGTTCCAACCGCCACCTATTAATATAGGTCTCTGTTTCTATATTATCTTTGTTCGAAGAATAAATGTTCTTTTCTGTGTCGAAGAAACCTACGCGTTTGTCTTTTAGACGCATACGCATGGGCTTATCAGGTGCCAAGAACAGTGAGCGGTGCATCTCCACTGTGTATGGCATGTCCTTGTCTGTTAAATTGTAAGACAGCACAGTCTTAATCTCCACATTCTTAGGAAAAGCTTTCACTTCGGTGATACCCGATGCATCAGCGACGAAAGTTCCTTTGAGCGATTTTTTTCCACCAAGAAGAATAGACAGGGGGTTGTCCTTCTTTATCGGACTAATACATCTTTCATTACCACCAAAGAAACTCGTTACCTCAATGAGTACGTTTTTGTCCTTTCGTCCAACTATCTTGAACGCCTTTAAGACTGGATCAGCAAAGTTAGAACGAAATGCCACAGCTATCGGATCGTCTTTCGCCACCACATTATCATTTTGAACCAAGTGCATGTACACACGCGTGCTGTCCTTGGTGAAACGCAGCAACATGGGGTACGTAACCATCTGTCCAGCCACATAGTCGCTGGTGTTGCTTGTCTTTGAAATACGATTGGACAATATATAGAAGTGCGAGAACACCGAATCTGGCATTTCAAAATACAACTTCCCATCCTTTTTCTGATAGGTATTGAACATTCCTTTGCACACCTTGGCGTCCTTGATAGCTTTGTTATAATCTTCTATCCCACCCGTTTCCTTGGGTTTATCGGTCAACACCTTGAGTGCATCAGTCTTCTTCTTGTCTTTTTTCTTGGCAAGTGTAGGATTGGGGAACATCATTCCCATCAAAAAAAGAATCATCAAAAATTTTCTCATAGTAGCATTTTTAATTATTAATATTGTTTACAGTTCTTAAAATTGCCGCTCTCCATCAATACCCTAAACACGGTGTCCCAACTCGTCCTACATAGGGAGTGCGATTCATGAACATGGCGATTTCTCTTCTATAATTTTGCAAATATATAGATTTTTTGCCTATTCTTTATCTTTTCTTCAAAATTTGTAACGAAAACTATCATTTTAACATCTGATCAGATTCTCTTTCCTGCGACAAACTCTTTGCGCAAGCAAAAATTATTTGCTACATGAACAGAAGTCACTCCTGCACATACGCCAACATTCATAGCGCATTGCAAGTTACTGACTTTTGAAGTAAAACCATTATCATGGAAAAATGGTCGTGAGATTTTGCATTTGTTTCCCCTAAATTGTCTAATACTTTTCGTACTTTTGTTGCCAAAACTATCAAGATGCAAATACTACTCTCTTGCGCAAAGGACATGGTTGATGCTGCACCAAACTTGGCTTTATCAACCACGCTGCCGCAGTTTCAGCACGAAGCTGAGCAAACGTCGGTGTACTTGATGAAATATAGCACCACCGAACTGGCGGAGATGTTACAAATCAATCCCCAATTGGCTTCACTCAACAAGTTACGTTATACCCATTTTTTAGAACCTTCGCCCACCCTACCCGCTATTCTTGCTTACAACGGAATCGTATATAAAAGGCTGGATGCAGCATCGATGTCGGTTCAACAACTTCAATATGCCGACCAGCATTTGTGGCTCACTTCGTTTCTCTATGGACTACTACGTCCTCTCAATGGCATTAAGAACTATCGACTGGAGGGGTGCGTTCAGCTTCCCGAGTACGACAACCAAACGATGTTTGATTTTTGGAAGCCACGCCTCACACAACTCCTCATTGATGCCGTTCGTGCTGACGACGGTGTGCTGCTGAATTTGGCGAGTGCGGAAATGAAGAAAATGTTTGATTGGAAGCGCATCAAGAAATCGGTTCGCATCATAGAACCTGCCTTCAAAGTACGAAAAAACGGGAAGCTGAAGACCATTGTTGTGTACACTAAAATGTGTCGTGGCGGTTTAGCACGCCATGCTATTATACATCATGCCCACACTGTCGATGCGCTCAAAACCTTTGAATACGAAGGATTTGTGTATAATGAGCAAGAGAGCAAGGGCGATGAGCTGGTATTTGTCCTCTAATCGTTTGACTAATTTGCACTATGTGGACATCTTTTTGTTGCATGAAAGATGATTTTTATCTTACACTGACGAACAAAAAACATACCTTTTTTGTCCAAAAATTTCAAAATTTTCAAGTTGCAAAATAGAGAAAAAACGGGGATGGAAATGGCATAAAATCTCCAATTTAAGCGCCGAAAATACATGAAGCATTGAGATAACACTCCTATATATCGCAGATAAGGGTCTTAGAGTATGTAGATTGGGCGGTTAACTACATGCTTCAATGCCATTATAGCATTGCTTCAACAAACAAAAGGACATGCTATTTTTTAGTAAAGTCGCTGATTATCAGCCAACTATAAAACTCGCATATTTCCAACCAAAGAGACACTTGGTTGTAAAAACGCGCGTATTTTGAACGAATGTCCTAATTTTTCAACATTTTTATTTGCTTTGTTTTCATGACATCATGGGTGTGTAAAGATGGTAAATGATTTGCAAAAGTGCCTTTTTTTTCCTACTTTTGCAAGTTGAGTAAATCTACCTATACAGAAAAGTTCATGAGCAAAGAGACAAACCAACAAGACGATATAGAATTAGAAGACGATGAATTGACTACCGACCAGCATTCTGACTACCAACCAGCCGACCGATTTGACGCTTCGGCAGTACACCATTTGAGTGGAATGTACAAGAATTGGTTTTTGGATTACGCTTCGTATGTCATCTTAGAGCGTGCCGTTCCACACATAGAGGACGGTCTAAAACCTGTGCAGCGACGCATTCTGCACTCCATGAAGCGCATGGATGATGGACGATACAATAAGGTTGCCAACATTGTGGGGCATACCATGCAGTTTCATCCTCACGGAGACGCTTCTATTGGCGACGCGTTGGTGCAAATGGGACAAAAGGATTTACTCATTGACACGCAGGGTAACTGGGGAAATATCTTGACAGGCGACCGTGCTGCTGCACCACGTTACATTGAGGCTCGACTGTCTAAATTCGCCCTTGATGTTGTTTTTAACCCTAAAACGACCGACTGGCAACTCAGTTATGACGGTAGAAACAAAGAGCCTATCACACTCCCAGCCAAGTTTCCATTGCTCCTCACACAGGGTGCAGAGGGCATTGCGGTAGGCTTGAGTTCGAAGATTCTACCTCACAATCTCAATGAAATTTGCCAAGCTGCCATTCACTATCTGAAAGGTGAACCCTTTACATTGTATCCAGACTTCCCTACGGGTGGTAGCATTGATGTAGAAAAATACAACGACGGACAACGTGGAGGAACGCTAAAAGTACGTGCTAAGATTGAAAAGTTAGACAATAAGACGCTGGTTATCAAGGAAATTCCATTTAGTAAGACAACGACAACGCTCATTGACTCTATTCTTAAAGCCATAGACAAGGGAAAAATAAAAGCCAGAAAAGTAGATGACAACACAGCTGCCGAAGTGGAGATACAAGTTCATCTGTCGCCTGGAATTAGTAGCGACAAAACAATTGACGCCCTATATGCTTTCTCCGATTGCGAAATCAATATATCACCCAACTGCTGTGTGATAGAAGATAATAAGCCCGTGTTTTTAACTGTGAGCGATGTGTTACGCCACAGCGTAGATAGCACCATGGGATTGCTGCGCAAGGAATTGGAAATTAGGCGCAACGAACTATTAGAACAATTATTTTTTGCTTCGCTTGAGAAGATATTTATCGAAGAACGTATTTACAAAGATAAGAAATTTGAAGAAGCCAAAGATATAGATGCGGCTGTGGCACACGTGGATGACCGATTGGAACCCTTTAAGCCGCATTTCATCAGAGAGGTAACCCGCGACGACATCTTGCGACTGTTGGAAATCAAGATGCACCGCATCCTGAAATTCAACAAAGACAAAGCAAATGATTTCATTGTGCGTACCAAAGCCGAAATTAAAGAAATAGACCACGACTTGGCACACATGACCGACGTAACCATCAATTGGTTTGAGTTCATCCAAACCAAATATGGCAAGGAGCATCCACGACTTACAGAGATACGCAGCTTTGACACCATTGAAGCTACGAAAGTGGTAGAAGCCAACGAAAAGCTTTACATCAACCGACAAGAAGGATTTGTAGGAACAGGACTAAAAAAGGACGAGTTTGTATGTAACTGTTCGGACATTGACGACATCATTATTTTTTATCGTGACGGTAAGTACAAAATCATAAGGGTCGCAGATAAGATATTTGTGGGCAAGAATGTTATTCACGTTCAGGTGTTCAAGAAAAACGACAAGCGTACTACTTACAACGTTGTTTACAAGGATGGCAAAAGCGGAATATACTTCATCAAGCGTTTTAATGTTACCAATTTCACTCGTGACAAAGAGTACGACTTG
The DNA here is from genome assembly GCF_000762405.1 of Hoylesella timonensis S9-PR14. Taxonomy (GTDB): domain Bacteria; phylum Bacteroidota; class Bacteroidia; order Bacteroidales; family Bacteroidaceae; genus Prevotella; species Prevotella timonensis_A. The sequence continues at coordinate 92,448 of NZ_JRPQ01000071.1, forward strand.
ACTCAGGGTAAGCCCAATTCCAGAATAGTATATTTTACTGCCAATCCAAACGGAGAAGCTGAAGTGATAAAGATAACGTTAGAACCTGACCCTTCCAAGCCAAGACAAAACATCTTCATCGAAAAAGATTTCTCTGACATCATGATTAAATCGCGCAGTGCCAAAGGAAATATTGTTTCCAAGAAGCCTATTCACCGAATAGGACTAAAGAGTCATGGGCACAGTACACTGGGCGGTAGAAAGGTATGGTTCGACCCTGATGTAAATCGCATTAACTATGAGGAACACGGACGCTATTTAGGTGAGTTCAACGATGATGACTCTATCTTGGTGGTGCTTGACAACGGGGAATTTTACATCACCGACTTCGATGCCAACAATCACTACGATGACAATATTCACATCATAGAGAAATGGGACGATGCGAAGGTATGGACAGCCGTGCTGTTTGATGCAGACAACCAAAACTATCCGTATGTGAAGCGCTTTACGATGGAGGCAATGAAGAAAAAGCAAAATTACTTAGGAGAGAACCCAAACAACAAATTGGTTTTACTTACCGAAGTTGCCTATCCTCGCTTGTTACTTACCTTTGGAGGTAATGATTCCTCACGTCCCAGTCAAGAGATAGACGTTGAGGAGTTTATTGCCGTAAAAGGCTTTAAGGCAAAAGGAAAGCGTCTTACTACTTGGGAAATAGACAAGATAGAAGAACTCGAACCAACACGCCAACCCGTAGTTGCGCAAGATGATGAGCCAGAAGAAGACACCAATGATGATGAAGAAGAAGAAAATCTTGACCCTGATGCTGGAAAGAGTCAGCAACAAGTTATTGACGAAATAACGGGACAACTAAGTTTGTTTAACGATGAGGAACTGGCTCCTAAATAAGATAAGCGTGAGGGGAATAGCTGTCGCTTTCATCTTGATGGGCGGAGTGACAAGCACAATAGCGCAAGAAGAGAGGGCAATACCCCAACGTATCACGACAAAAAGTGATATGATAGGCTATGGACAAGCGTCTTTGTTGGACACTTATCTGTCTGCCGAAACATATACGGGGTATCGCATTGACTACCTTTCACACATCATGCGAACAAAAGAAGAGAGTCGCTGGATGCAACTGAAAATACATCAAGGCAACTTCACTTACGCCAAGAATCGGGCAAAGAATGCTTACGAAATGGAAGGAATGTACCAGTTTGAATATGGTGTCTTTTACCAATGGCAGCTCTTTGAAAAGCATTTACAGTTGATGACAGGTGGGAAAATGAACCTACATGCAGGTGCTCTCTATAATGGAAGAAACGGCAACAATCCGATGCAAGCCAAGTTAGGAGTCAATATCGCTCCTGCCCTCATTCTTTCCTACGCACTAAAAATACAGAAAGTTCCTCTACAATTACGCTATGAATTATCTACTCCTATCGTAGGAATGATGTTCTCGCCTAATTACGGACAGTCTTATTACGAGATTTTTTCAAGGGGCGACTACGATCACAACATCGTTTGTACCCATTTAGGAAACGCACCTGCTTTGAAACAGTTGGTCACACTCGACTTTACACTTTGGAAAACAACTTTCAGAGTGGGCTATTTGGGAGATTACCAACAAGCAAACGTGAACAACTTGAAGTATCACTCCTATTCAAACTCGCTCGTAATAGGTTTAGTGAAGAAATTTACACTCACACATATCTTACCATGAAAAAGCTCTTATGCATACTCGTATTCAGTCTGGGGCTATGTAGTTGCACGCAGGACGAAGTGTTCGAAGATACCCCACAAGGCAATTTAGAAGCCCTATGGAAAATTTTAGATGAGCATTATTGCTTCTTCGAAGAGAAAAGAATTGACTGGTATGCTATCTATCAACGATACTCTCATCAAATGCATCAACAGCTAACGGAGTACCAACAGTTTCAAATCATGGCTAAAATGCTTGCCGAACTCAAAGATGGACATGTAAATCTTTACACAAGCTTTGATCATGGACGGTATTGGAAATGGCATGAAGACTATCCAAAGAATTTTGATGAAATACTTATAGACCACTATATCGGCACCGACTATCGCATCACGGCTGGCATGCGGTATTGCATTTTAGACGATCATGTGGGATACATCTCCTGTCGTTCGTTTGAGGGAGCTATTGGATCGGGCAACTTGGACAACATTTTATTCTATTTAGCACCTTGCAATGGACTCATTATAGATATTAGAGGAAATGGCGGTGGGATGTTAACTTCTGCAGAACAGTTAGCAAGCCGCTTTACCAATGAGGATTTATTAGTTGGCTACATACAACACAAAACAGGCAAAGGGCATCAAGATTTTTCAAGGATGCGTGAACAAATATTACACCCTGCCAAAGGTGTTAGGTGGCAAAAGAAAGTGATTGTGCTAACCAATCGGGAGGTCTTTAGTGCAGCCAACGAATTTGTTAAATACATGAAGGCTTGTCCACAAGTGACAATTGTAGGTGATAAGACTGGTGGTGGAGCAGGACTTCCTTTTTCAAGTGAGCTACCAAATGGGTGGGGAGTAAGATTCTCTGCATGCCCTATCTTTGACGCAAACAAGAAAAGTACAGAATTTGGCATAGACCCCGACCACGTTGTCATGATGAAAAAGACGGACACTTTAAAGGGCGAAGACACGCTTATTGAGTTTGCACGAAAGCTATTATCAAATACTCACATTCCAACAACAACGAAATAGCGAGATGTCATACCATTATCTTTATTGTTATTGCTAACCCAAAAGTATCATCAACAGCATGAAACGACTATTCACTCTCTTTCATCAATGGTTAAAAAGCATGTCATTTCGGACAGGTGTCATCGTATTAGGCATGTGCATTCCTTTCTACATTCTTTCCTTTGCACAAATGTTACTGCCGATAAGCGCAACTGCCAAAGGTGTTTGGTGGACAATACTCTTTGGTTTAGCTAAAACCTGTCAGTATAGTGGACTAACCATCATCGGAGTGGAAGGATGGAAGAGGCTGAAGAAAAAGTTACAATTTGAGAAGAAGTCTCCTAAAAGAGGAACTTCTGAAGAATAAAACAACATTTTTCGAGCAAACAAGATTATTTTATAAAATTATTGATTAACTTTGCAACCGCAATGTTTTTTGCGCCCGTGGCGAAATTGGTAGACGCGCTAGACTTAGGATCTAGTGTTTTGCGACGTGTAGGTTCGAGTCCTATCGGGCGCACCACAAAACTTCCGAAATGCTGTAGCGATGAATCTACAACATTTCGGAAGTTTGTTTAGATTGTATAGACGGGAGTGCCGAAGATGCTCGCAATCCTATCAAGAGCGGTCGTCAACTAATCGGATGCCATCTGGTTGAATGCTAATCAATCGACGTTTATACAAGTCACCAATAGCCTTTTTATACGTCTTCTTACTCACCTGAAAGCGTTGTTTGATGAGTTCGGCATCGCTCTTATCCCCCAACTCACAATATCCACTATGCGAACGGAGATATTGCAACAACTCTTCAGCAAAGCTCTCTGTTTGTTTCTGCCCAAACGGTTGCAACGTTACATCAATCTTTCCGTCTTCACGCACCATAGAAATGTACGCTTTTAACCGATCACCAGTATGTACGGGTCTAAATATCTGATTGCTATAAATAAGTCCGCCATAACGATTGTCGATGATCACCTTAAAGCCCAAATCTGTTTTTTGCCACACCAAGATATCTACCTCTTCTCCGCTTTTATACGAAGGTGTGTCAGAAGAGAGAAAATGTTCCACCTTCGCAGAAGAAACAATACGATAACTTTCCTCGTCCACATAGACATAAACAATGTATTGATGTCCTATCTCCATGCGTTTCTTCTGTTCACGAAAGGGACAAAACAAGTCTTTCATCAACCCCCAGTTCAAGAACGCTCCATACTCATTGACCCATGAACACGACAAGAACGCAAACTCGCCAACCTTAGCCAAAGGAGTTTCGGTGGTTGCTACCAAACGTTCATCTTGATCTAAATAGACAAAGACATCCAAGGCATCGCCAATTGTATAATGTGCTGGCACATAACGTTTCGGCAACAATATTTCGCCTTCATCCCCACCATCAAGATATAAACCAAATTCAACCTCTCTTAATATCACTAAACGATTATCATCGCCGAGTCGAACCCATGAGCGTTCGGGTGCATGAGCTTGTTCAAGCGTCTCTTCTCCCGTATGGTCTTTATGCTGTTTTTGTTGATTGTATTTCATTATTCAATTGGATATTTAGATAGAAGATTCTTGTGAATGCTCCTAAGAATGACGTGTATCATCTTCAGAGCATTGAGCGGAAGGTTGACATTGCGCATCATTTTCTGCTTGGCATGGCGTAGTCTGGATAAGCCTACCGTCTTTCATGTGGATGGTGCGGTCGGTGATGGACGCCAAGCCCTCGTCATGTGTCACAATAACAAAGGTTTGCCCAAACTCTTTACGCAAATCAAAAAACAACTGATGCAGCTCTGTCTTGTTCTTAGAATCCAAACTACCACTGGGTTCATCTGCCAATATCACGGCTGGATGGTTCACCAATGCTCGTGCCACTGCCACACGCTGCTTCTCACCTCCTGACAATTCATTGGGTTTATGACGAGCACGATCCAACAGTCCCATATATTGGAGTAGCTCTTGGGCACGCTGCTTTGTTTCAACTTGGCTTTTACCTGCAATCAATGAAGGAATCATGACATTCTCGAGTGCAGTGAACTCGGGCAATAGTTGATGAAATTGAAATACAAAACCAATGTGCTGATTTCTAAAATCACTTAGTTTTTTGGAAGATAACTGGTCTACTCTAACCCCATCTACCATGATTTGTCCTTGGTCTGCTTGGTCTAATGTTCCGATTATCTGGAGCAAAGTCGTTTTGCCAGCACCACTCGGTCCCACAATACTCACAACTTCTCCTTTGTTGATGTGCAAATCAATGCCTTTTAATACTTGGAGATGACCAAACGACTTTGTAACGCCTTGTATATCTATCATATCTTTTTTGTTTTTTCAATTTTATTCTTTATCCATCCTCCAACAACGTCATACGCCGAACGTTCTTCCTGATGTTGGGATTGAGAGTAGGTCATATCGCCCTCTACAGCCCCATATTGGTCGGGGAAAACAATGAGAATCGTTTTCCCAGAAAAGTTCTGTCTTATTTCTTCTGCCAATTCTTCTAACGCATTTTTATAAGAAACGGTGCCTTTGCGCGCTGTAATGACCACAAACATGTGATCGTCGGCAATCGTAGAAGCCAACTGCGGAAACTGATTCCAGTGTTCCATGTCCTTAAATGCCGCTCTCACCACAGGATGCTTCTCTTGTATATACGCACTTATCAACGCTAATGTGTCTTGTCTGCCATGAAACTCTATTCGGCAATCTAAATGCGTCGCCATACGCAAAAGGCGTTCCAACCATCGGTAGAAGCCCGGTTCAAATTGAGCTCTCGAAGGTACTGCCACCACAATACGGCGGAGCGTGTTGAGGGGTTGCATCAGTCTTGCCATGATAATCTGACAATTCAATCCGTTAAACAAACTTTGATGAAATTGCCCCCAGAACTTCTTTGAAACCTCAGCGTGCGTGTGCATCCCAATAATAATCTCGTTTGCTTGGAACTCTTGGAAAGCATGTTTGATGCCATTGGCGATATTCACGGCTATTCGCACCTGCGACTGTACTTGTACATCCGACCCTGCCGCATACCGTGTAACTTGTTCTAATAAATGTTTGCCTTTTTCCTGATTCACTCGCATTTGCTCATCTTCATACACCACGTTAATAGCCGTGAGGGGTCTGTTGAGCTTCCGACTTTTCATCAAGATTGCCAAACCAATGAGTTGTTCTGCATAATTGGGATATTTTATAGGAACAAGGATATGCTCATCGTCGAGAGACGCCTCTTCATCCGATGCAATTTGCTGATCACGCAATGTTATTTTCTGAGCAGAACGCTCTGTAATCAACGAGGAAATGATACAGGTGAGTAGTATCATCAGCACCACACTATTGAGAATTTCATCATTCACAAGAAACTCTCCCGGTGCCAGTTCTATCCTCATCCCTACCATCACCATGGCAATAGCACCTGCGGCATGAGCCGAAGTCAATCCAAACATCATCGTTCCCGAAGAGAGCGGAAGCTGAAAACGATGGCTCGCAAGGTAGGCAGCTAACATTTTTCCAACGGTTCCCACCAAGGTTATCACCAATAGAAAGAACACTACTTGTCCGCCTGCAAAGAGGATTCGCAAGTTGATGAGCATCCCCACCCCTATCAAGAAGTAGGGGATAAACAGCGCATTGCCTATAAACTCTATCCTGTTCATCAGTGGAGAAACGGCTGGTATATAACGGTTAAGTATCAAACCTGCAAAAAAAGCTCCAAATATACCTTCAAAACCAACGGCTTCACTCAGGGCTGCACTCATGAACATCATTGCCATTACAAACACATACTGCATCACCGCATCACTATAGCGGCGCAGAAAGTAACGTGTAAATCGAGGAATCAAAAGAATCATGGCGGCACAATAGATGGCAAATTTCAGCGTGAGCAGCAACCAAAATCCCATATCCGACCCACTTTCAGCAGAAGAGACAATGCCTGCCAACAACACTAACGCTAACAACAACGACAGCATGGTGGCACCAACACTCAGCATCACACTGGGTTTGCGCTGCAATCCATATCGGCTTACTATGGGATAAGCAATAAGAGTGTTGGAAGACATGATGCACCCCAACAACAACGAAGCCTGTGCGGAGAAATGTAAAATGTAAACACATGAAAAATAAACCAACACAAGGGGTACTGCAAAGGTAAGAAGACCGAACGCCAACATACGATATTTGTTCTTCTTCACCCCTTCCATCTCCATTTCGAGCGATGCCAAGAACATGATGTAATACAGCCCTACTTTGCCAAACAATTCGAATGAATTGTCACGAACCAAGATATTTAGTCCATACTTCCCTAACACAACGCCCGCCAACACCATGCCAATGATATGGGGAATACGCAATTTTCCCATGATTATCGGCGCCAAGAGTATGACCGATAATACTACTAAAAACACCAAAGTGGGGTCTGTAATGGGGAAATATGCTGATATCATGCGGTTAGTTATTTTTACACATCAGAGATAGCGCAAGCCGAAGACAGAGAAAATTTATTTTCTTTGTAAGGCGTAGCCTACCTTATGCAAAGGTAGCGCAAGCCGAAGACAGAGAAAGTTTACTTTCTTTGTTAAGGCGCAGCCTACCTTATGCAAAAAGAGTACGAGCCGAACGCAATCAGGCAAGCCTGAAATTGCTAAGACGAAGTCTCTTTTATCCAAAGGTAGCGCAAGCCGAAGACAGAGAAAATTTATTTTCTTTGTTAAGGCGTAGCCTACCTTATGCAAAGGTAGCGCAAGCCGAAGACAGAGAAAGTTTACTTTCTTTGTTAAGGCGCAGCCTACCTTATGCAAATGTAGATAAATTTTCCGAATTATAAGCGAGTGGGAGAAAGAAAGAGCTTTTTCTTTGAGAGTTCAATCACCAAAAGCACTTGTCAAATACCATTTTTGTCCTGTTAATTTACCAAAAAACGGTCATCCAAAATCTTCAAAATAGAAAAAATCAATAGGCAAACGAGATGCAAAAATGGGCTAATTTTGCCAAAATTGATGCCTTTTCAAGTTGGAGCATCGACTTAACGCTCTTGGAAACACTCTTTAGAGGTGTTATTCACATACTTCAACGACATTAAAGCATGCAAATAGCAACCTTATCTTAATGCTTCAGTCGCAAAAAAGTGGTAAAAATACGAAAGAAAGGAAATGATTTATACGCAATACTCTAAATAGCAATGGGTTATGAAAGTTGCTCATAACTCGCGTATTTGCGACCAACATTGTCGTTGGATGTTTTCATGCGAGTTTTGAGAGGTACTTTGTAAAGAAAATTCAGCATTAATTTTTCTTCCTTCTAATGTACCACCAATCTTACAGAACCAATATTTTCGATATTTTTCATGGCAAGAATAGTACTCTTCAATGAAAGAGCCAACATTCATTAAAGAAAAAAGCATTTTCTTTATTCCATAGGCATATAAATCACAGTTTTTATGTAAATTTGTCGGGTACTATGTACATAAAAGAAGTTTGAGCTTTGCTCAGTTTTAATAAAAATAGATACGACAATGAAAGTAGCAATAGTAGGCGCAAGTGGCGCAGTAGGTCAGGAGTTTTTACGCATCTTGGAAGAACGTAATTTCCCTATCGACGATTTAGTGCTGTTCGGCTCTGAACGCAGCGCAGGTAAGACATACAACTTTAAGGGTAAAGACTACACGGTGAAACGTCTTCAGCACAACGATGATTTCAAAGGTGTTGATTTTGCCTTTACCTCGGCTGGTGGTGGCATTTCTAAAGAGTTTGCCGAGACCATCACAAAACATGGAGCCATTATGATTGACAACTCCAGTGCATTTCGCATGGATAAGGACGTGCCGTTGGTAGTACCCGAGGTGAACGCTGAAGATGCACTCGTTCGTCCACGCAACATTATTGCCAATCCCAACTGCACTACCATTATGATGGTGGTGGTATTGAAACCCATTGAGCAATTAAGTCACATCAAACGGGTTCGCATCTCCTCCTACCAAAGTGCAAGCGGAGCTGGAGCGGCAGCCATGGCAGAAGTACAGCAACAGTATAAAGAGTTAGTGGAAACGGGCGAGGTGAAAACCATTCAGAAATTTCCACATCAGTTGGCATACAATGTCATTCCGCAAATAGATGTGTTTACAGAGAACGGTTACACCAAGGAAGAGATGAAAATGTTTAACGAGACGCAAAAAATCATGCATTCGGATATCAAGACGAGTGCCACTTGCGTACGCGTGTCTTCGCTTCGTTCGCACTCTGAATCAGTATGGATAGAAACCGAAAAGCCACTTGATGTTGAAGAGGTGCGCAAGGCAATAGCTGCTGCACCTGGTTGTAAGGTGAAGGATGACCCTAATGCAGGACTTTACCCCATGCCTTTGGAATCGGCTGGACACGATGATATTTATGTTGGTCGCATCCGCAAAGACCTGGCAGACGACAACAGTATCACGCTATGGCTAACAGGCGATCAGATTCGCAAGGGTGCTGCACTGAATGCTGTGCAAATTGCAGAATATTTAATCAAAAAGGAAAGATAAAAGAACCGGCCTTTCTCCTTTTATCGATACTTTCACTGAAAGCTGATTATTGTAGCCACAAATCTACCGCTCAGTGAAATATCTTACTATTGCAACGGAACTTCACGGAATGGCACAGATGTAGTGCGCAAATCCGTGAAAATCCGTTGCAATTAACTTTTATGCTTTCACTGCGATGCACTCTACTTCTACTAAGGCTTCCTTAGGGAGTGTGCGAACTGCAACAGCAGAGCGAGCTGGATAAGGTTCTGCAAAGAACTCTGCATACACCTCGTTCATGGCACCAAAGTTGGCCATATCGGATAGATACACCGTTGTCTTGATTACTTTGGACAAGTCTAACCCAGCCGCTTTTAATACCGCTTGAGCATTAAGTATGGACTGACGTGTTTGCTCCTTGATACCACCCTCGGGGAACTTTCCTGTTGAAGGGTCTATTGGTAATTGACCAGATGCGAAAACAAAACCGTTGGCTTCGATAGCCTGACTGTAAGGTCCAACTGCAGCTGGAGCCTTTTCTGAATGTACTGATTTCATTATGTTGTGTTTTATAGGATGATGATGCAAATTTAATCATAAAATCTGAATCATGCAAAAAAGAGAGCCCAACATGATGAGCTCTCTTTTTAATGCAACTTTATATCGTAAGTATTATTCTGCGATACAAATCGTAACGCGGTTTTTATTGTTTACAGCAAATGGTTGTACTCTTGAACCCTTTGAATCTGAAATAATGCGATCGGCAGGGATATTGTACTTCTCCTTTAAGGTCTTCACTACGATTTGAGCACGAAGACGAGCCAAGCGGTCGTTAATTCTATTGTTACCAGTACCAGCATCAGCATAACCAGTAACAGATACCTTTGCGTTAGGGTTGGCATTGAGGTAGTCTACCATTTCTTGTATCTTACCTGCTTCTGAATTACGAATCTTAGCAGAGTTAATCAAGAAGAATACATCACGACGGAAAGGTTCTACTTTCTTTTCAACCACTTCTTCTTTAACCTCAGGTGCTGGAGTTGGAGCAGGTGTAGGCTCCACATACTCTTGAACAGGAGCTGGCTCGGGTGCAGGAGCTTCAACCTTCTTATAGGTCTTTCCTAAGTTAATGCGGAATCCAGCCAAAGCATTGAAGTACCAGTCTGGATTGTCAGCTTTCTTGGAGTTGTACTTGTCACTCAAGATGTTAGCGTTACCCTCTACCAAGAAGCTAACTGCATCACCCAAGCGGAAAGCCAATTCAACTCCACCACGACCATAAGGCTGTACTTTAGTACCATCCCATAAATTCTGCAACTGATAGTTGTCTAAATTCTTCAAGGTCTTGGCAATGGCATTTACCTCATCGTTTTTCCATGCGATGTTAGCACCACCACCTAAGAAAGCAGTTACATTGAATACACGGTTGGGATTCCAGCCACAGAATAAATTTGATAAATTAAACATCAAATCCAAACCTGGAGCCACATAGTTAAATTTATAGTCAGCAGTGTATGGATTACCAGTACGAGCCAACTCATAACCGTTCCAGCCTCCCTTGCTCTGCCAGCCATTGGCTTGCAAACGCAATGCAAAGACAGGTGAGAACTGATAACCAAGACCCAACTGTACATTTGGAGACAACAATTTGTCAAACTTAGCTTCGCCAAGTGTGTACTGTGCACCACCCTGAAGATTCAGGAAAGCATGTTTCTTAAACTGATACTCGTTGTTGGCTTTATCCGTATAGGTGGATTGTGCCAACATCGTTGTTCCAATGCCAAAAAGCATGGACGCAACAATTAAAATCTTATAATTTTTCATCTTTATAATGTCTTTTTAATGTTGTTCTTTATGTCTCATCTCTGTTGCATACTCTGATTCCATAGAGTCTTTCTTATCCTTATCAATAATAGTCTTATCATCAGAGTGACTATCAATTACACTCAACTTCCATTTCCCAAGATAGACAATTGGCTTAAAATAAAATACCGTCTTTACTTCAGGAACATTGTCGTGAGCAGGCATGATAACAGCCGTAACTTTAGCTTCATTCTCGTAGGTCTCGCTGAACTTTAAGTAATCAATTCGATGACTCTGAATAGGAAGCGATTTGAGCAAAGAAACCATGTCTTTAAGCTCTTCATTATCCAACAACTGTGGCTCGGAATACACGTCACGATTGTCAAGTTTGACTAACATGCCCGCAGCTGAAGTTGCGTCTCCTGACTCTGCATATTGAAAGAACTGATCAATCAAATGTATCACTTCTAAAGAATCCTGATTGGTCAAAGAGACTTCAAACGAGGTCTTGGTTTGAGGAGCAGGCTTCTTCTTACATGAACTTACGAAAAGCCCAAGCGAAAGGAAAAGCAAAAATGAAATAAAAGAGATAAATTTCCTCATCGTATAGTATGTTAAGAAAATAGGCAGGCATGCTAATCATGCCTGCCTATTTATAATATTAAGCGTTTGTCAAATAATTAATGACGCTTTGCATTGTTCTGAGTTTTCTTAACTGTACATTTTACAGTCAAATGAATTGTTCCCCAATCATAAGTGATGGTTGCAGGAATATTCACATGGAACTCACCAACGGTTAGACCATTATTCTCATAACGGATCTTACCAAACTTACCAGCCTCAATTTCTGCTACTGTAGGTTCTGTGTATTTGAATTTCACCTGAGAAGTAATCTCAGAAAGTTTCTGTGTCATATTGCCATTCAAGTCAGATGTAGCATTATCAATATCCAGTTTGATAGACTTAACACCATAGTACTTCCAATAGTTATGACCCTTGGTCTTAACATTATCTGTAAAGTTGTGATCACGCCAATCTACGAATGTCAAATTCAAAGCAGACTCAGATCCGTTTGTTTCGGCATCAGTGAATGTAGCCTTAGCATCCTTTACATCAACAGGACGGAGGAACTTCACATTAAATCTATTATTCTTCACAGGCACATCAATATTGCCACAGATAGTAGCCTTAACTGCAACTACTGCAGTAACAGTCTTAGAGAGGTCTGAATGATCATAAGCATTCAAGAGTTGCAATGCGATTTCATTCTTAGAATAAGATACGATACCTGTTACAGGGTCGATTGTAGCAACCTCATTGGTCAGAGACTTCTCGGCATAAACTTTTGTACCATCTTGGTTAGCATAAAGTCCCTTACCAGTAACAAAAGCGAACTTATGAGCCACGTTAGCATTCAAACCATCATAAGGTGCTGCCAACTTATCAACAGTCAACTTATTGCCTTCCAATGCGGTCATTATACTAAATACATATTCATCATCTGCCTCGGCAGTGGTTGACCCTGTCACTGTATTATTTGTAGTACCAACAGCCTCTACGTTTCCATGAATATCCTTGTAACCAGAACCTGCAACACTACTATCCTCAGCATACCAATATCCCTTAATCTTATTAGCATTGCCAAAAGCGGTTTCAGGCGTGATGTTAATCTTATTAGGAGTCCATGTAAACTTCACATAGAAGTAATCGTACTTACCCTTAGTACCTGTCTTCTTGTAACGAACGTAAGTAGAAAGAGTTGTCTTACCTTCCTTGAAAGCGGCCCAAGCTTGTTGGTTCTTAACAGTCCACTTCAATACTTGAGTCATAGTGCCTTCAACATCTGCGGTTGTCTGGGCAATAACACCAACTTTCTTGTCAGCGTCAAGTGCAACAGCGTTTGCTGCGTCCTCATTCGATTCGAACTGCGATGCATCTGCAACTGTACCATCAAGTTTGTAATTTGCTTCGAAGTCTGTTTTAGACATGTTAAGCTTAGCAATAATCGGCTCTTCAATTTCAAACCACTTCAACTTCAAATCAAGAACGTTCTCATCACCACAAGCAATAGTATAGTCGGTGTTCACTACAGGTACATCGTGAGTAAACAACACTGGGTCTGTTGCAACATCTTCTGGAGCAACAATTTTAACCTTGATATAACCAACGGCAGCAACCTTCTTATTAACATCATCTGTCAAAATAACGCGTACCAAAGGTTCGCGATCGATAGTTGCTTGGTTCTGTTCATTATTCGCTTTGTCTTTGTTGAATGCATAAGCCTGCTGCTTACCTTCTTTTGGCATCTGTGCACGAAGTGTAAAACCATCCTTCTGTGTTTTGATAAAAGGACTAATATATGTTAATTAAAATATAGCACTTTTGC
>NZ_JRPQ01000072.1 GCF_000762405.1 Hoylesella timonensis S9-PR14
CCTATTGATTTTTTCTATTTTGAAGATTTTAGATGGTCGTTTTTTGGTAAAATAACAGGACAAAAACAAGAAACGTCTTTGTCAAAAATAAATTTGTTGTTGAAAAAAGAAAAATGATAGTTTTTCTTCGTCAACCAACCTTCATGCATGAAAAATCTATGAGATTTCAGTAAAAAAGCCCTCTAAATGATACAACCTGTCATTAAATTCATTATATTTGCAAACAATCTTAATAAAAACTTTAAACATAACACTATGAACATTCCATTTATTTTTTGGCTTGTGCCAGTGGCCTCCGTGGTTGCACTATCCATGGCATGGTACTTCTTTCAAAGCATGATGAAGTATGATGAAGGCACACCTCGTATGCGAGAAATTGCGCAACATGTGCGCAGAGGCGCCATGGCGTACCTCAAACAACAGTACACTGTGGTGCTGTATGTATTTATCGCATTAGCTATCCTGTTTGCTTTTATGGCTTACGTGCTCAAAATTCAAAATCCATGGGTACCGGTTGCGTTCCTCACTGGAGGTTTATTTAGCGGACTCTGTGGTTTCTTTGGCATGAAAACCGCCACTTATGCATCGGGTAGAACCGCCAACGCAGCTCGCAAGAGCTTAAATCAAGGTCTACAGATAGCCTTCCGGTCGGGTGCTGTCATGGGACTCGTTGTGGTTGGTTTAGGTCTGTTGGACATCGCCATGTGGTTTATACTCCTCACCTATCTTTATCATGGCAGCAACATGGCACTGGTTACCGTCACTACAACAATGCTGACCTTCGGCATGGGTGCCTCTACACAAGCACTGTTTGCACGTGTGGGAGGAGGTATCTACACCAAAGCAGCCGATGTAGGGGCTGACTTGGTGGGCAAGGTAGAACAAGATATTCCTGAAGACGACCCTCGAAATCCCGCTACTATTGCCGACAATGTGGGTGATAACGTGGGCGACGTTGCTGGTATGGGTGCTGACCTCTATGAAAGTTATTGTGGAAGTATCTTGTCTACGGCTGCATTAGGTGCCACAGCCTTTGTGGCAAGCGGTGACATGCAACTCAAAGCCGTGGTAGCTCCTATGATTATTGCGGCAGTAGGTATTTTCTTGAGCCTGATTGGTATTTTCTTGGTACGTACCAAAGAAGAAGCAACGATGAAAGACTTACTGAAGTCTTTGAGCCTTGGTACCAATGTTGCTGCGGTACTTATTGCCATTGCTACCTTCCTCATCTTGTACTTCTTGGGCATCACCAACTGGTTGGGCGTTAGCTTCTCAGTAGTAACAGGATTGGCAGCAGGTGTCATCATCGGTCAAGCCACCGAATATTACACCTCACATAGTTACAAGCCAACCAAAGATATTGCAGCTTCTTCGCAAACAGGTGCTGCAACCGTCATCATCAAAGGCATTGGCACGGGAATGATTAGTACTTGCATTCCTGTAGTAACCATATCTGTAGCCATTATGTTGAGCTACCTCTGTGCCAACGGTTTTGATATGAGCATGAGTGCCGATTCGATTAGTCGTGGACTTTATGGCATTGGCATTGCTGCCGTGGGTATGCTTTCTACACTGGGTATCACCCTCGCTACCGATGCTTACGGACCTATTGCCGATAACGCTGGCGGTAACGCTGAGATGAGTAACCTCGGCGAAGAAGTGAGAGAACGCACCGATGCACTGGATGCCTTGGGCAATACCACCGCTGCTACTGGTAAGGGTTTTGCCATTGGTTCGGCTGCATTAACCGCCTTAGCACTTTTGGCATCCTATATAGAAGAGGTAAAAATAGCCATGGTTAGAATGGTAGAAGATGGTCATCAGTTTGTCAATGCGGCAGGAAACGTATTCAATCCTATGAATGCCACCATGTCTGACTTCATGGATTTCTTCCAAGTGAACGTAATGAATCCACGCGTTTTGGTAGGTGCCTTTATCGGTGCCATGGCTGCTTACTTGTTCTGCGGACTCACAATGGGTGCTGTAGGTAGAGCAGCTGGCGCAATGGTGGATGAAGTAAGACGCCAATTCAGAGAAATCAAAGGCATATTGGAAGGCAAAGCCACACCCGATTATGGACGATGTGTAGAGATTAGTACCAAATCGGCACAACACGAGATGATTTTACCTTCACTCTTAGCCATTGCTATTCCTATTGTTGTGGGAATCATTTTAGGTGTTGCAGGCGTTCTTGGACTACTCGTAGGTGGCTTGGCAGCAGGATTTACCCTCGCCATCTTTATGGCAAATGCCGGTGGTGCATGGGACAACGCCAAGAAGATGGTGGAAGAAGGCAACTTCGGTGGTAAAGGTTCGGCATGCCATAAGGCAACTGTGGTTGGCGATACCGTAGGTGATCCATTCAAAGACACCAGCGGACCAAGTCTGAACATCCTTATTAAGCTCATGTCCATGGTGAGCATTGTCATGGCAGGACTGACTGCTGCGCTCATCTAATACGAACTTAGAACACTGATAGAGGCAATTACCTCAACCTCCAAATCTGCATACGCAATGAAAGAAAAATGCAGTTGGAGGTTGAGGTAATTTTCATTTCAACCAATAAGGGAGCTGCGCAAGTTCCAAAGAAAAAGCACTTTCTTCACTCTATTAGCTTATAAATCATAGTTTTTATGTAATTTTGTATCCAAAATAATGACAACGACAATGACAGAACAGCAGCCCTCTCATCACCAACATGCGACGGAACATCACCACAGCACAGAGCATCATCACCACAGCGCAGAACATCACCACCATCATAGGAAACATCCTCAGTTCCAAAATAACCATGCGATGCGGAAGAAACGTAGGAAGATGGCAAGCAACGTATTGTTCTTTTCGCTCTGTATCGTTGCTGCACTCATCATGATGGCGGTCATTTGGATGTACACCGCTGAGTAGCAGAGCTGATAGAATAGATAAAAGGCGTTTCGAGTACGATACTCGAAACGCCTTTTATGATGAGGGATGTCCCAAAAGTGGGACACCCGTCGTAGGATTTAGCAAACTTTCTCTAATCGCTTCATTACAGAGAACATGAACAAAGCAGAGAGTAAGCAGACTCCAATGAATACAGACCATACAGCCCATACAGGTAAATCACCCCAAAGGTATCCACCTACGCTCACCAACAAGTTACCAATGGCGGTAGCAGCAAACCATCCACCCATCATAGCTCCCTTGAGTTTAGGAGGTGCAACCTTGCTCACAAAGCTGATTCCCATAGGACTTAACAGCAATTCACCAAACGTCAGCACGAGATAAGTACTAATCAACCAGTTGGCGGATGCGTAACTGGCGGTTCCAGCCTCGGCAGCCAACGCCTGTTCATTAGGAGTAAGCAAGCCTTGTGAACCAACAATCATGATGGTATAGGCAAATGCAGCAATCACCATACCATAGGCTATCTTGCGTGGAGCCGAAGGTTCTTTGCCCTTGGCAGCCAACGAACCGAAGATCGCCATACTGACTGGTGTCAACGCTACCACATAGAATGGGTTGAACTGTTGGAAGATAGGTGCACTCACATCAATCGCTCCTTCTACTTGAGTGTACTTATAAATCAACACAACGATTGCTGCCACGATGACAGCTAAAGAAATTCCCTTAGCTTTCTGTGTTTTTGACTGGAATAATGAGATTCCTGCATAGACAATAAAGATAATCATCACAAGGTTCACTACATCGAAAGCCATGCTCTGAACACCAGAAGAAGTCTTTTGAGTAAACTCGTTAGCAAAATAAGTCAGGGTGAGTCCGTTCTGGTGGAATGACATCCAGAAGAAAATAACCACTGCAAAAACCAACAAAAGTGCCACTACTCTATCCTTTACATCCTTCTTGCTCAACTCTTCGGTCTCGATGGCTTGACCATCGTCTGTCTTGGCTGCCGTGCCATTTCCTTCCACATGACGGAACGAAGAACGGAAACCGTAATAAATAGCCATAGAAATAATCAGGGATACACATGCTACGGCAAAGGAGAAATGGTAAGCATCGTTTTCGGCATAACCAACAGATTCAGCCCACTCCTTAATGCGTACGGCTGCCGTTGGTGCAAACAAAGCACCAATGTTGATAGCCATATAGAAGATGGAGAAAGCTGAATCGCGCTTGTCGGCATACTTCGGATCATCGTAAAGGTTACCTACCATTACTTGCAAGTTGCCCTTGAACAAGCCTGTACCAAAGCTGATGAACAGCAAAGCCAGCAACATTACCAAGAGCGCAAACGTCTCACCGCCCAATGGGATGGATAAGAACAGGTAGCCCAAGAACATCACCACGATACCAATGGTGACCATCTTGCCAAAACCAAACTTGTCGGCAAGCACACCACCCACTAATGGGAGGAAGTAAACCAGTCCAAGGAACACACTGTAAATCATACCAGCCGTACCAGGATCTAATCCAAAGTTGGCTCTTAAAAACAATACAAACACGGCAATCATGGTGTAATAACCGAATCTCTCGCCAGTGTTGGCCAATGCCAAAGCAAAAAGGCCTTTAGGTTGATTTTCAAACATAGTTTATTAATTATTTAGTTGTTGTAGTAATATCAAACAAATAGGACAGTCTTAACTGAATATTCGATAGATTTGATCTGGCAAAATAATCGCGCTTCGTGTCCCCATATAGGTTCCCTAATCCATAGTAATACCGAGCGTCTAAGAGCAGATGCCCCACCTTGGGCAACGAATATTCCACTCCGATACCTGCCACAATGCCATAATCAAACCTGTGTTCCACGGGCATCTTGTATTGAGTAGTCTCAGCATTGGCTCTGTCTTGCACGTTCGCCTGATTGAGTTCAAAGTTCATTTGCGTGCTTTCATTTAGCATGTAGCCAAATTGCGGTCCTGCTTGGAAGAAGAACTGAAAGCCTCGTTGTTCCTTTCCCCAAGCCAAATGTGCAAAGACGGGTACTTGTATATAGTTAATGGTGCGGCTGTATTCCTCCGCCAAACCAGTGTTCTTGTTAAGCACTGGCTCGTTTTGCAGATTCACAATGTCTTCTTTCCAACCAGCTTGCACATAATTAATTTCCGCATGGATAGAACAAAGGGTTTGAAAATATTTCTCAGAGATGTACCGAAAAGACACGCCTCCCGTCATCCCTCCATGAAACGTTTGTGTCACTTTGGGCACAAACCCGACATTGCTCAGCACATAACCTCCATTCACACCTACGGCAAACTCGTTGCGATGACTCCCTACCTGCGCCGTAAGGAGCAGCGGGTAAAACAGCAAAAAGAGAAAAAAAAGTGGATGTTTCATTTTTTACGCTAACACATAGTTTGTAGTAGAAAGGCTTAATACGAGATGCTCTCTATCCCTCCGTTACTCTTAAAGTGAATCAACATGAACGTGGAGTTCTGCCATCCAGCCTTTTTTATGCGTCGAAAGTCCAAAGGAGTCTGTAAGGCGGTATAGGAGTTTTGTTTTTTCAGTCCTGAAAAGGATTTCCCATATTGGTGCAATCCACGACAAAAGAATTGTGCATGGTCGTAACCTGTCAAGGCAAATCGTGGAATAGCGTATTGCATTTCTTCTTTGAACCACAGACGATACTTTTGCTCAAACTGCTTGGTTTGTGGAGAGAGCGCATTATAATACGCCACGGTGGGTATATAGGTGGGGTATTTACAGAAGTATTCGAAATATACTTTGGTGTACATCAACCACTCTGTATAGCCAAACAACGACACCGACAGTGTAGGATTGGCTGCCTTCAGTCCGTCTATCTTTGCCAACGCCACGTTTAACTCGGGCGATTTACCTGTGTTCAGTACCACCACATTGGGCTTTGACAAGGTAAACGATTTGGCGAACTGTTCCTCGCTGGATTTCAAGTTCGTAATGTTATAAGCGATTTTCTTATCCTCTAATTGTTTCCGTAACGTGAAAGTAAAGATACCTTTCTGACTATCTCGGTCGTTGCAATCAATGAACACAGGATGATAGTTAGGGAAACGGTTGAGGAAAGCATGAATGGCATCTTCATTCAATTGGTCGGCAGACTGATAAACTTGGTAGACCTGTGGATTGGTTGCCACTTCCCCACTCTCAATAGAAAAAGGAATCACGAGCTTGATGCCGAAGCGTTTGCAGAAGTCACCCAAGTGGGCAACCTGTTTGGTGTACAAGGGACCAAAAATAATGTCGCACCGTTGCGCATTCACATCTAAGAGTGTTTGTCGAATGTCGGCATCAATGGGTACGTTCCAGGCATAAACATCGGTGGAGATGCCTTGACGCTTCAAGTCGTCACACGCCAACAGTAAACCGCGATAATATTCTACCATTCTGCGACCATCACCGTCTACGTTGTGCAAAGGCAGCATCACTCCTATGCGAATGGCACGCTTGGTAATGTCTAACTCTTTTCCCTTGACCAGTTGTGTGGTGACAGGTTGGTTCTTGTCTGTCTTGGGTACAACGGGGACTACATTGGGTTTCTTCCCCTTCTCGAACGGAATAAATACGGTGTCACCTTTCTTTAACTCGTATCCCTCCACTTTCATCTCTGGGTTAGCATCCATTAAATCGGGGACGGAAATGCCATATTTTCTAGCAATCCCAAAGACAGTATCTTTCTTTTTTGCCTCATAGATGTCTCGCCACTGATTTACTTGCGCTGTGGCGTCAAGACAAAACAAGAGTGTTAATAATAAGACTATATAGTTAAAGATTGGTTTCATGTCACAAATTGTCTTTTTCTGTTTCATTTGCAAATTTACAAAAAAATCTCTAATCGCTCCTCTTTAATCATGAATCTTTTAGTATCTTTGCAAAGATAGAAAGCTCCAAGCTTTCAATTTTCGTATAGTAAGGTGCAGTATAGCACCACATTGGACAAACAAAACAACGGAATGAAAATAAAATTCATTATTTCTACACTAACGCTTTTATTCCCACTCCTCCTTTCTGCTCAAGAGCAACCCACCATTAACCCGCATGCTGTTTATTTTTCAGAGAAGGGTGAGCCCAGTGAGCCAACAACTTCTATCAGCGGTTCAGCTCCATTACGGGTGCTGCTGACAGCAAACGAGAACCATACAACAGGCTGGACAGCTTACTACGAGTGGAGAATTACCTTGGAAGGAGAAAAAGCTCCTTACCTTGTTCGTTATGAGAAAGATACAGAGGTGCGCTTTACCAAAGCTGGTGCGCATCGCATCGTACTGTATGCCATCTTCACCCAAGGTCAGGACTCGGTGAAATATACCCAAGAGTATTGGGCAGATGCACAGCCTATCACTGTCTCTATCTCGGAAAGCAAGCTGGAGATGCCCAACGCCTTTTCGCCCAATGGCGATGGCATCAACGATGTTTACAAAGCCAAAGAGGGCTGGCAAAGCATCATAGAATTTAAGGGTTACATCTTTAATAGGTGGGGACAGAAGCTCTTTGAATGGCACAATCCTGCCGAGGGGTGGGACGGAAAGTACCAAGGAAAAGACGTGAAGCAAGGCGTTTACTTTTGCTTGGTCAAGGCAAAAGGTGCCGACGGGCATGTATTCAACATCAAGACGGATGTCAACCTGCTGCGCACCTACCAACCATGAAATTAGAAAGAAAGAAGAACCATCAACCTCTCAATAGAAAGCAAACTACTCATGCCTCGCAAAGACGATAAAATCAATATATTTGGTGCGCGCGTGCACAATCTTAAAAACATAGATGTAGAAATTCCGCGAAATGCCCTTACTGTTATTACGGGCTTGTCGGGCTCGGGCAAATCATCCTTAGCATTCGATACTATCTTTGCAGAAGGTCAACGAAGATACATCGAAACCTTCTCTGCCTACGCACGCAACTTCCTCGGAAACATGGAACGACCCGATGTAGATAAAATCACAGGACTGTCTCCTGTCATCAGTATCGAGCAGAAAACCACCAACAAAAACCCACGCTCTACGGTAGGTACGACTACCGAAATATACGACTACCTGCGCCTACTCTTTGCACGTGCTGGCACAGCCTATAGTTATATGACGGGCGAAAAAATGGTGAAATACACTGAGGAGAAAGTCATTGACATGATTTTGCACGATTATGCCGACAAAAAAATATTCATCTTATCACCCTTGGTTAAACAACGAAAGGGGCATTATCGTGAACTTTTCGAGAGTATGAGGCGCAAAGGCTACCTCTACATGCGAGTGGACGGAGAGATAAAAGAGGTGGTGCGAGGCATGAAGGTAGACCGATACAAGAACCACAACATTGAGGTGGTGATTGATAAACTACAGGTGCGAGGAAATGACGACGAACGACTAAAGAAGACCATACAGATAGCCATGAAGCAAGGCGACGGGGTTATCATGATTATGGAGAAAGACTCGGGAATTATTCGCAATTTTTCCAAACGGCTCATGGACCCCGTCAGTGGCATTTCGTACGGAGAACCCGCACCAAACATCTTCTCTTTTAACTCACCAGAAGGAGCTTGTCCACATTGTAAAGGCTTGGGGACTGTCAACGAAATTGACTTGAAAAAAGTCATACCCAATGACAACCTTAGCATTTATGAGGGTGCTATTGTGCCCTTGGGTAAATACAAAAAACAAATGATATTTTGGCAAATCGATGCCATCTTACACCGATACGATTTGAATATCAAAACGCCATTCCGAGAAATTCCGCAGGAGGCGGTAGACGAAATATTGTATGGCAGTTTGGAGAACATTAAAATAGCTAAGGAGCTGGTACACACCAGCAGCGATTATTTTGTGACCTTCGATGGCATCATCAAATATTTACGCACCGTCATGGAGAACGATGACTCGAGTGCAGGGCAAAAGTGGGCTGACCAGTTTTTGGCTACAACCACCTGTCCCGAATGCAACGGCATGCGACTGAAACGTGAGTCGCTCTCCTATCGCATTGGTAACGAGAATATAGCACAGGTAGCCAACTTGGATATGAGTGAGCTAAAGGACTGGCTCGAACATGCGGAAGCTCATTTGGATGAACAGCAAAAAGTGATTGCTGCCGAGATTATCAAGGAATTACAAACTCGTGTGAGCTTCTTACTTGAAGTGGGTCTCAATTATTTATCGCTCAATCGACAGTCTGCTTCGCTGTCTGGAGGCGAGAGCCAGCGCATTCGGTTGGCTACGCAGATAGGTTCGCAACTGGTCAATGTGCTGTACATCCTTGACGAACCCAGCATCGGGTTGCACCAAAGAGATAACGAGCGACTCATTCATTCGTTAAAGGAGTTGCGAGATCTCGGCAACTCGGTCATCGTGGTAGAACACGACAAGGATATGATGTTGGCAGCCGACTACATCGTAGACATTGGGCCAAAGGCAGGACGCAAAGGGGGTGAGGTGGTATTTCAAGGCACTCCACAACAAATGCTTCGACAATCTACCATTACAGCCGACTACCTCAATGGCAAACGCAGCATCGAACTTCCCCTTAAGCGGCGCAAAGGAAACGGCAGGAGCATTTGGCTGAAAGGGGCAAGGGGCAACAATTTGAAAGATGTAGAGGTAGAGTTTCCGCTCGGAAAACTCATTGTCGTGACGGGAGTGTCTGGCTCTGGTAAGTCTACCCTCATCAACGAGACTTTGCAGCCCATCTTGTCGAAACATTTTTATCGCTCATTGAAGAAGCCGATGCCGTACGATTCAATAGAGGGTATTGATAATATTGACAAGGTAGTCAATGTAGATCAAAGTCCATTGGGGCGTACGCCACGCAGCAATCCAGCCACTTATACTGGCGTGTTCAGTGACATTCGGTCACTCTTCGTTAACCTGCCCGAGGCAAAGATACGGGGTTACAAGCCTGGGCGCTTCTCGTTTAATGTAAAAGGTGGGCGATGTGAGGCTTGTAATGGCAATGGTTACAAGACCATTGAAATGAATTTCCTGCCCGATGTCATGGTGCCATGCGAGGTATGCCATGGCAAACGCTACAACCGAGAGACACTCGAAGTAAGATATAAGGGCAAAAGTATTGCCGACGTGCTGGATATGACTATCAATCAAGCTGTGGAGTTCTTCGACACCGTACCTAATATTCTTCACAAAATAAAAACTATTCAAGATGTTGGCTTAGGCTACATCAAATTAGGACAGCCCTCCACAACCCTTTCGGGCGGTGAGAGTCAGCGGGTGAAGTTAGCTACCGAACTCTCGAAGCGTGACACAGGAAAGACATTATACATCCTTGATGAGCCAACCACTGGACTGCACTTCGAGGACATCCGCATCTTGATGAATGTGCTGCAACAATTAGTGGATCGTGGTAACACCGTGGTGATAATCGAACACAACTTAGACGTCATCAAACTGGCTGATTACATTATTGATATGGGACCAGAGGGAGGACGTGGCGGCGGAAAGGTGTTAAGTACAGGAACTCCCGAAGAAGTAGCGCAAAGCAAGGATGGCTATACCCCTCGTTTTTTGACAGAAGAACTAAAACAAACAAGGAAAAAGAAGTAAAGCTCTTTCCTACTCTTTTCTTGAAGCAATGAGTGAAGGCGGTTATTGACAGTGGATGACCGCCTTCACTCGTTGTTATAATTTCCTCAATCCATTACTACAACAAAGCCGGCAACTATTCGCTGCGTTTTTAATATCGCTACACCTCAACAAAAACATCCTCCGCCTGACGTGCAAAGAACACAATTCAGACGGAGGATGTTTAGTATCATTTTATATCTTAGAGTGCTACCGAAGCCGCATGTATCCAGTCGAACACCATGTAGCACACGCCAAACAACACTACACCGGCTGTGCATACAGCCAATGCCAACTTGGTATTGGTGTGACTCTTGAACGTGGGCAATGGATTATCACTTTTCTTGATGTACATCGCCTTCACAATCAAGAGGTAGTAATACAAGGAGATGACCGTATTGATTAACGCAATGAACAACACGATGTACGCCCATGCCCCTACCGAAGTACTTAGATCGGCATCTTGCACAGCTGCCATAAAGATAAAGAACTTAGAGAACATTCCCGCAAATGGTGGAATACCGCCCAACGAGAACAATGCCAAAGTCATGAGGAACGCCAACTTGGGATTGGTTTGATAAAAGCCATTGTAACTGTCCATCATCACCGTACCGTTGTTATGTTCCTCTACCGCACTGATAATGGTAAACACTGCCATGTTGGCTACCACGTAAATCAACACATAGAAGCTCAATGCAGTGACGCTCAACGCCGAGTTACCAACAATCGCCAAGACAAAATAACCTGCCTGAGAGATAGAACTGAACGCCATGAAGCGTTTCAGGTTGGTTTGACGAATGGCGAACAAGTTAGCTACCGTGATTGACAACACAATGACAATGTACAACATATATTGCCAATAGATGACCATAGGGGCAAAAACTTTCATCAAGATAGTGCAAAGGGCAAAAGCTGCTGCACCTTTACTTACTACCGAGAGATAGCCCGTAACGGTGGTTGGCGCACCTTGGTACGAGTCGGCTGTCCAGAAATGGAAAGGCACCAAACTAATCTTAAAGCCCAATCCGCTGAAAAAGAACACCATGCCAAGAATGGTAAATGGTGTGGCGGTGAGTTGTGTGGCAATATCTTCAAAGTAAAGTGTGCCTACCGCACCATAGATGAAGCTGATACCGTAGAGCATCACCCCGCTTGAGAAGGTGGCTGTCAATATGAACTTGGCTCCTGCTTCGGCTGAGTCGTGACGATATTTGTCAAACGCAACCAAGCAAGCCATAGGTACGCTCGCCATTTCCAAGCCTAAGAAAAAGAGCAAGAAGTGGTTGGCACTCACCATCATATTCATTCCCAACAGCGTTGCTATCACCAATAAGTAGAACTCTCCCTCCTTAAAAGCGGTATCGGGACGTGACAACCATTCTTTTGACTGGATGAGAACGATGAGCGTTCCAAAAGCCAAAATGGTCTTTATCACCCCAATGGCAGGCGTAGCGATGTACATTCCCCCAAAAACAGTGTGTGTCTCTATAGGGAACAGATTGATAAGGATGTGCGCAAACATAAGCAGACAAATCATGGGATTGAACCATGAGCGACGCTTGTCGGTGGGCGCAAGCGTCCTAATCTTCTGCGATGTGGCAAAATCGGCAACAAACGTAACCAGCAAAAGCACCACTAAGGTGACCTCTGGCATCATATATAGGAATTGACTGTAATTCATCTTCTTCTAAACTTTAGTGTATTATATTGAGTAAGATAGGTCCTACGGCATCATTGATGACATTGCTTGCCCACAGAGGTGCGATACCTAAGCCAGCTACACAGAATATCAAACACATCACAGCCACACGCTCGTCCCATGTAGCATCAGTGAGTTGCTCAAAATGAGGATTGGCTACCTTCTGATAAAGTATCTTTCCAACAACACGCAAGATGTAAACTGCGGTGACAACAATGGAGGTACAAGCGATAATAGTAGCGGTGCGGTGGAAGGTATCGTTGTTGGCAAACGAGCCTACAAAGATAGTCATCTCTGCTACGAAGCCCGAGAAACCGGGTAATCCCAAGTTAGCCAAACCTGCCACTACATAACCTACGCCCAAGAAAGGCATGATTTTCATCAATCCACCCAACTGACGGACATCACGTGTATGCGTGCGTCCGTAAATCATACCGATGAGCGCAAAGAACAAAGCGGTCATCAAACCGTGTGAGAGCATTTGGAGAATGGCACCCGTACAAGCGGTTTTGGTCATCATCAACAGAGCGAACAACACCAAGCCACAGTGACTTACCGAAGAATAGGCGTTGATATATTTCAAGTCGGTTTGCACACAAGCCGAGAGAGCGCCATAAACTACAGAGATAGTAGTGAGGATAAGGAAGATCCAAGCCAACTCTTGTGCCGCCTCGGGCAACAAGAACATGGCGATGCGGAAACAGCCGTAGCCTCCCAACTTCATCAACACGCCAGCATGGAGCATAGAAACTGCAGTGGGCGCTGAAGCATGTCCATCGGGTGACCATGTGTGGAAGGGGAACAAGGCACCTAACACACCGAAGCCAATGAATATCAATGGGAAAAATATCTTCTGAACATCAACGGGAATGTTGTGCAGAGCAGCAATCTCAAGTACGTTCATCGTGGTGGCCCCACTATAGAAGTAAATGCCCAAGATACCGATAATCAGCAAGGCACTTCCGCCCATGAGCATTAACGTCAACTTCATAGCGGCATATTCCTTGGGACCACTTCCCCACACACCTATAAGCAGATACATCGGGATAAGTGCCACCTCGTAGAACATGAACATAGTAAATAAATCGATAGAGATAAAGAAGCCAAAGACACCAATGCTCAACAAGGTGAACCAAAGGAAGTACTCTTTAGTCATGGGTTTGAGCTGCCAAGAGGCAAAGGTACCCGTAAAGACGATGATACTCGATAAGAGCAACATGACAACCGAGATACCATCCACTCCTACCGTGTAGGCTATGTTGAGCGGTTTGAACCAAGGTGCACTGTACATAAACAGCATGGCTTCGGTATTTCCTGCCTGACGCATTTGGATAAATGCAATAGTAAGCCAAACAGAGAGTGCCAGCAAAGCGGAAGAGCCAGCCACCATGACACCACGTACTTGACGGATGTTGCGAGCCAACCAAAGCCCGAACAACATCAAGACGGGAATAACGACGAATAATGTTAATATACTCATTTTTGTATTTTATTCATTAAATCTTTCTAACTAAAGCATTACAACAAGCAAATCAATGCTAACGTCAATGCTACACTACCTGTAAGGAACCAAACGGCGTATTGTCTCACATCGCCACTCTGCCAAGGTCGGATGCTTTCGCCTGCCTCTTGAGTACCCCATGCCAAGAAGTTAAAGAAGCCATCGATAACATGACGGTCGAACCAAGCAATGGGGCGGCTGACACAACGGAAGATAATTTTGTGTGTCACGAACTGCCAAACCTCATCCATGTAGAAACGTTTGTAAGCAGCGCGGTGCAAGGTTGGGAAAGTACTTGCCAACTTGTCTGCCACTAGCGTTTTCTCTCCTTTATACATAAAGGTGGCGAGACCGATGGCAAGCAATGCCAATACGGTACTGGTAATCGCTACCGACCAGTTGGTATGCGTATTAAACCCAATGCCGTTGGCAGACACCAGCTGTCCTGCTCGTGTCCCCCAAAGGAAGACGGTACAAGTGATAAGCGACAAGAATATCAACGGAAAGGTCATCACCGCAGGAGCTTCGTGAGGCGCATGCACGTTGGGTTCGCCCTGATGCGACTCGTAATAGCTCTTTCCCCAGAAGATAACGTAATACAAACGGAACATATAGAAGGCGGTCATCATAGCAATACCGCTCATCACCATTCCCATGACGGGGTGAAAGCTGTAACAAGCCACCAATATTTCATCTTTTGAATAGAATCCAGAGAAAGGTGGAATACCCGAAATAGCAAGACATGAAATCAAGAACGTAATGTGCGTGATGGGCATGTACTTGCGAAGTCCTCCCATATAATATTTCTCGTTGGAGTGTACGGCATGAATCACACATCCTGCACCCAAGAACAAACAAGCCTTGAACATAGCATGCGTAAACAGATGAAACATGCTTGCCATATATCCTAAGCCTTGTACGTCGGCATATTCTTCAGTCATCGCTATCGCACCTGTGGTAGGATCGGGCAAGCAAACGCCCAAAGCAACGAGCATGAAACCAATTTGCGAAATGGTTGAGAATGCCAAGACACGCTTGATGTCACTCTGTGCGCATGCCACGGCAGCCGCATAAAAGGCGGTAAAGGCAGCAATATAAGCAATCCAATGCAACTGCTCGGGCGCATATTCCACGAACAAGGGGAACATACTTGCCACCAAATACACACCTGCCACCACCATCGTAGCAGCGTGAATCAATGCCGAAACAGGCGTCGGACCTTCCATCGCATCGGGCAACCAAATATGTAAAGGGAACATGGCTGATTTACCTGCACCACCAATAAACATCAGGAACAGCGCTAACGGCATCACCCAAGCAGCATGAGCAGCATGAGTTGCCAATTCTGGGGTAGCGGTTAAATCGTAATTGAATGTACCTACATAGAAACTATAAAACAAGATACCGATTAAAAAGAACAAATCGGCAAAGCGTGTCACAATGAAGGCTTTCTTAGAAGCCGCCACAGCTGTGTGCATGGGGTAATAGAAACCAATGAGCAGGTAAGAGCTAACGCCCACCAACTCCCAAAACAAATACATCTGGAAAATATTGGTTGCCACTACCAAGCCCAACATTGACATGGTGAAGAGCGAAAGGAATGCATAATAACGCTGAAAACCTTTCTCTCCGTGCATATAGCCAAAGGAATAGATGTGCACCATGAAACTGACCGTAGAGATAACCACTAACATCATTACAGAAATAGGTGTCAACCTAAAACCGATGTTAAAGGTAAGCAGTTCGGTAAACTTCAACCACGTTATATTAAAAGGTGTAATGGTGGGATATAATCCGTCAACGCCACGCCCTACGCCTATAAAATACTCATAAGCGGTGTAGCAAGAAAGACAGAATACCGTACCCAGCACCACGGTGCCAATGAGTCCAGCCACCTTATGACTCATCTTCATACCCAACAGTCCAAGTATCAGGAAACTGAGTGCAGGTAGAAGAAGTATTAAATATACATAACTGTAATCCATCATCTTATAATTTCATATTTTCAATACTGTTCACCTGATCACTACCAAAGTTTCGGTAAACGTTTATAATAATGGCAATCGCCACCGCTGTCTCGGCAGCACTGATGCCAATGGAGAACAACGTGAAGAAAAAGCCCTCCAACTGTTCGGGGAACAGGATGCGGTTAAACACGGCAAAGTTGATGTCTGCGGAGTTAAGAACCAACTCTACGGAGATTAACATTGCCAACAAATTACGACGGGTAACGAAGCCAAATACGCCAATAAAGAACAACAGCGCACTCAGACCTATCAAACATTCAACGGGTATCATTTATCATCCTCCTTTCTGGCAATTAACAAACCGCCAATAATACATGCCAACAAGAACACGGAAATGAGTTCAAAGGGCAAAATATACTGAAATTTGTCAGAACCAAGCAATGCTTGTCCGATGACATTCATCGGGACTTCTACATCAGCAACCTGCGTTGCTCGATGGATAAATTGGTTCTTCACCAAGACACCTATCACGGTAGCCAGTCCTATCAATGAGAGCAAAGCCCCCTGAATGACGCGTGAACCTTTGAGATGTTCTACTAATCCTTGGAGCGTACGCTTAGATACCAACTGTATTGCAAAGATATAGAGTATCGTGATGCCCCCTGCATAAATAGCAATCTGTGCTGCTCCCAAATATGTATATCCTAAAAGGAAATAGATACCTGCAACACCAAATAAAACAAATATCAGAAAGGTAGCCGCCCGCATAATCCTTTTTGTTAGTACACACATGATGGCAGAGCCCAAGATGACGACTGCCAAAATGCAAAACATGATTAAATTAGCCATATACGTTACTACTTTTATTTGGTTTTGGTATTAAATTGTCCAATGGTCAACGGTGCTCCACCGTCTATCAAGCCTGGCAAACTTCCGCCTTGATACACTTCCTTGTCAAGGTGCATGGTCAAGGAATCTCGCTCGAACACACTGTTTTCAAAGTCGTTGGTAAACTCAATGGCGTTGAAGTTACAAGAATTGACACAGAGTTGGCAGAACATACAATCGCCTAATTTGTACTGATAGTCCACCAATTGTTTCTTTTTCCTGCCCGTCTCTTCGTTGACAACCATTTCACTCTTAATGAGTATGGTCTCATTGGGACATGCTTTCTCGCACATAGTGCACGCTACACAGTTGTGAGTGCCGTCTTCGTTACGCTTAAACACTAAGCGTCCACGGTGACGTTGAGCCACATGCAGTGCCGTCTTGCGATTCTCTGGATATTGTTCGGTGCTCTTTGGGGTGAAGTATTCCTTCAAGGTAACCCTCAACCCCGTTACAAGCGACTTGATAGCAACCCAGATTCCGCTAAAATATGATTGTTTATTTTCCATCTTACTGAATCTTCAAGAAATGAAACGTTTTAACCGTGGATACCAAAAGCCACACAAATGGTCATCAGTATGAGATTTACCAATGCCAATGGCATGAGATACTTCCACTCTAAAGTTAAGATTTGGTCAATTCTCAAACGTGGGAACGTCCAGCGAATCCACATCAGAAGCCAAACTACAACAAAGGTCTTGCCTAAGAACCACACAATGCCAGGAATATAATTCATCACAGCATCAAAGCCTTCGACTCCAATGTTGAAAGGTGCCCAACCGCCTAAGAACACGGCAGTGGCTAATCCTGCGATGACAAATAGGTTAAGGTATTCTGCTAAATAGTAGAAACCAAAACCCATACCTGAATACTCTGTATGGTATCCAGCGGTCAACTCGCTCTCTGCCTCTGCCAAATCAAACGGTCCACGATTCGCTTCAGCATTGCCAGCTACCAAGAACAACAAGAATGCAATGATAGCAGGAAGGTGCCCTTTGATAATTAACCAGTTCCATGGTCCTGTCTGTGCTTCCACAATTCCACTCATCTGCATCGTTCCCGTCAAGGCAACAGCCGCAATGAGGGTCAGTCCCAAGGTCATTTCATACGAAATCATCTGCACCGCTCCACGCATGGCAGACAGAACAGAATATTTGTTATTAGATCCCCATCCTGCCAAAAAGACGCCTAACACACCGATGCTTGATATAGCAGACACCAAGAAGATGCCCACGTTAAAATCGAGAATGTGCGCTCCCTTATTCCAAGGAAGGAACGAGAAAGTACCCACCGAGGCAATCACCACAAAGAATGGCGCAATATAATACAAGAATTTGTCGGCTTTGTCAACGGCAAAGATTTCCTTAATGAGCATCTTAAACACGTCGGCAAACACCTGAAGCGTTCCCCAAAAGCCCACACGCATAGGCCCGAGACGGCATTGGAAGTAAGCACACACCTTACGTTCCATGAATATCAACACTATCGCCAACAAGGCGTAGGCAGTGAGAATGGCGACACCAACGACAACACATTCAATGAATATCGTCCAAAAATCGTTCAAACCTAAGGTTTGTCGAAGAAGGGTGTCGAACCATGTGGTTACTATACTAAAATCAAACATGATCTATTTAAGTTATTTATATTGAACAAGTTGCGAACATTGAGCAAAGCATTGCTACAAGTTGTCAACTTATATACCTGCTATCTGTCAATATCTGGAATGACAAAGTCGAGCGCCGCACCTGCAGTAACAAGGTCAGCTATCTTCTGTCCTCGCAGCATCTCATCCATCGCAGCAACATGATTCAAGCCCATAGGACGGAATTTCAAGCGGTAAGGCATCTTGTCTCCCTTAGAATCCAAGTAAACTCCTATTTCACCGCGTGAGCCTTCGCATGAGAAATACCATTGTCCTTCAGGCACTTTGATGATTGGCTTCTGTTTTACATAGAAGTCGCCTGCTGGAATATTATCAATGAGCTGTTCGATGATGCGAATGCTTTGCTTGATTTCCTCAATACGATTGAGGTATCTACCAAACGAATCGCAATGCTCGTTGAGAACTTCCTCAAACTCCACCTTGTCGTACATGGCATAAGGATGATACTTGCGCACATCGTTCTTCCAGCCAGAAGCACGTCCAGAAGCACCTGTCACACCATAACTAATGATGTTGTCGAGACTCATGGGCGCAATTCCCTTGAAGCGTTGTTGCATGATGACGTTATCTCCAAACACATCCATGTACTCTTGTAGCATGGGTTTGAGATAAGCACACAGTTTCTTGGTGTTCTCCACAAAGTTGGGATCGATATCATCTTGGCAACCGCCAATACGGTAATAGTTTTGAATGAGTCGTCCACCCGTGGTTTCCTCCATGACGTTCAGCACGTGTTCGCGGTCGCGCATGCTGTACAAGAAGGCTGTCAAAGCGCCCAAATCCTGTGCGCAACAACCTAAATATAGCAAGTGCGAGTCAATACGCTGCAACTCGTCCATGATGGTACGGATGTACTGTATGCGCTCGGTCAGTTCTATCTCCATTGCCTCTTCAATGACGCCCACCAACGCATGGCGGTTCATCATGGCACTGAGATAGTCCATTCGGTCGGTCAACGCCAAGGTTTGAGGATAGGTGTACGCCTCGCACATCTTCTCCATTCCACGGTGGATATATCCAAAATGCGGATAGATGTGCTTCACGGTTTCACCGTCCAATACACTTTGCAAACGAAGTACACCGTGCGTACTGGGGTGTTGAGGACCGATGTTGATAACGAAATCGTTGTCTGTGAACAACGGAACGCGGGTCTCTACCAAGTTACCGTTCTTATCAAGTGAGTATTGGAACGTGTAATCCAACTCCACATCCTCTTCCAAAGTGTACTGGTTGTTCTCGGGCGAGACATCGAAGTTCTTACGAAGTGGATAGCCCTTGAAATCATTGCGCAAATAAAGACGGCGCATATCCTTATGCCCCAAGAACTTAATACCTAAGAAGTCGTACACTTCACGCTCTAAGATATCGGCAGCTTTCCATAGGTTAGAAACGGTATCGAGTACATACTCCTCCCCTATTTGCTGCGCTATTGCCTTGACCGATGTACGCTCGTGAGTTTGTGTGTTTTCTAAAATATAAATACATCCTAACCCTTCTTCGCCAAAGTCTTCGCCAACAATGGTAACAAGGTAATCGAAATGCTTGTCGTTCTTCAGTTTCGACATCTCTTGTGCCAAGTTACTGAATGCAATTTCTATATTTTCTAATTTCATATCCGATATACCTTATTTAATGTTGTTGTTCTAACTCTTCTTGAGGATGAAAGTCCTCGGGAACGTGAGTCACTACGATAGGCTTGTTTTCCTTCAGTTTTTGTTGGTACACCTCTGCGTTACTCAATCCGTGGTGGTGAGCCTTTTGCTTATGGTTGACACCTCCGAAGAATTTTTCTACTTTGATTTTGCGTTGCAACTGCATCATGCCATACATGATAGCCTCTGGACGTGGGGGACATCCCGGTATGAAGACATCGACAGGAACAATCTCATCAATTCCTCTTACCACGTGATAACTGCTCTTGAACGGACCGCCAGAAATGGCACATCCACCCACCGCAATAACGTATTTGGGTTCTGCCATTTCATCATACAAACGCCTAAAAGCAGGTGCCATTTTGTTGGTAATGGTTCCAGCACACATAATCAGGTCGGCTTGTCGTGGAGAGTTACGTGTGACCTCAAATCCGAAACGAGCGAAATCGTAACGGGCGCATCCCACTGCCATAAACTCAATACCGCAACAGCTGGTAGCGAATGTCAAGCTCCAGAGCGAGTTGGCACGCCCCCAGTTAATCAGTTGGTCCAGCGACCCTGTGACAACGTTCACGCCTCCTTCATGGAGTTCGTCAACAATGCGTTCCAACGATTCGTTGTCCTTAAACTCCCCGTAAGGAATACTCTTGATATACGGTTTCTTTATTTCCATTCCAAAGCTCCTTTCCGCCAAGCATACGCCAAGCCTAAGACAAGTACCATAAGGAAGAAACCGATGCTAACCAAAGCCATCGATCCAAAATCTCGCACAACTACCGCCCATGGATAGAGTAGTACAGTCTCGATATCGAACATGAGGAAAAGGATAGCGAAGAGGTAATAACCAACGTGCATGGGAAGCCACGAAGAACCTCTCGTTGGGATACCACTCTCATAGGGTTCGCCTTTTACCGCATTATACGAGCGCGGACCAATTAACTTTGCGATGACATAAGCTGCCACTACCAAGGTTACGGCCGTCAACAAAACGGTAACGAATAAAGTAAAATTCATAAAAATTATTATAATTATAATTGTTCTCGCTTTCTGTCGAAACACATACATTTTTACAAATGCGATGCAAAGTTAATCATTATTTTGAGATTTTTACAAGATATGAACAAAAAAAATAGGTTAAATTGCTAACTTCAGATTGCAAAACATGAATTCCAAGTGAATATTCTATCATCGGGACAACACAACCCTCATGCCACTACCAAAAGTTAACTCAAACAAAAGCAAAAGAAAGGTGGTATCCGATGGCATACAAAAATCGGAAAAATCTTAACAATAAGCATTAGAAAACTCACGGATTTAAGGGCAAAATCCTGACGATATTTTCAACCGACCTTATTGTTGACTGCAAATACGCGAATTTTGCAAACTATTGATATAAAGACGCTTACGAAATTTCAAGTAAAAAGCGCAGAGGTTATCTCCATGCTTTAGGCATCAAAAAGGGTGAGATTGGCGTCTTGAAATCATGCAATAAGGTCGCTATTGTAATCATTTAGCACGACTAAAGCATGGAGACAAGCAGGTTGAAGCAATAAGATAAGAAAACAAGTCACTGTTTTGACGCATTCAAAATTCTAAAACAAAGAAAACTCAAGCAATTTTCTTAGGCTTATCTCAATGCTTTAACAGGGGGAAAACACACTTGAAAACAAGCAAAAAATTTTACATATATAAGAGTAATCGTAACCTTATTGAAAAGCGATTGAAAATAAATGTCATCCGTAGGCAATTAAAAGAACGTTTTAAGGACGGACTGCAAATGACATAACTCCTCCTCAAACTGCATCAACAATCTGTAGAAAGTGCAACGATGCAATTTGAGGAGGAATGAAGAACTATTGTACCAATAGTTTTTTACCGTTTACAATGTAAATGCCACGTGGCAGGTCGGAGAGTTTTTTAACAAAGATGCGCTGTCCAGATAGCGTATAGATTTTATTCTCGCTGGTGCGCTCTAATGTTCTCTCACTTTGCCGTATGTCAGTTGTTTTTGTTACAGGTTCAATAACAATTAAAGATGAGAGTTCCTTGTTATAGTAAGGATCGCCTGCCCCATCAAAGGTATTGTTCTTTGTATTCAGCAACCAATAGCCCAGTACCTCAGCATAAGAGTTGGCATGCGTTCCTCTTTTGGATTTTATAAAGAACTTACCGAAAAAATTAAGAAAATTCTTGGTTTGGGCATTTGCACCAGTGCGTGCCTTTTGCAACTCAAGTCCGTTGACATACTCATCCAATTCATCAGTTACACCGTTCACGGAGAAGTTGGTAAGCCAAGTGGGAGCGGGTGTCATGACTGGGTAACTCAACCACTTGTTATCGATAGTCTTGAAAGCAATTTTTCCATTCTGCAAGACATGAGCCGTGAAACATGCCGACTCATCAGGCAGGTGTTTTGGTTTGACCTCATGTGTTGACAACTTACCGTTCAAATAGTCAAGCAAAAAAGTTTTTTGGTTATAGTCGAAAAACTTAATGGTGTAGCGCTTACCATCTTCAAGCATTTCTACATCAGTATCATCAAGGTATGCCTGTCTGGCTTTTTCCAATTCTTCCTTAGAGTGATTCTGAGGTGCGTTGTAGATGTTTGTTAGGGCAATTCTACTGTTAGCATTTGCTTTTGGATATCCCACACCTTTATAACTCAGTAATAATTTCACTATTGCCAAATCTGTTGGTTGTATCTCGTTACCACTTTCTGTCGAACGGGTAGTCACTGCATCGTAAACGACATTTACAGGATCAGACTTTATCTCTTTGGTTGTTGCTTCTTGCATGCCGATGTCATGACCAGCTGCAAATACAGCATTCCCTTTGATTGTAAAACATAGAATGATTGCGCAAAATAATTGTAATTTTGTGTTCATAAATAAAAAAAATGTTGTTGTTAATTGATATAATTATTCAAATCGGCTGCAAAAGTAATTATTTTTTCCAAAAAACTGTGCAACAAAAATAAAATCTTGATATAAATCAAGGTATTAATCACGGCTATTTTTTCAAAAATGAGCTAAAAATCTAATGGTATATTACCTATCCCAAGGTTATCTAAAAGAAAAAAACACGACAAACATGGGCTGAAAGCAAAAAACCTAACAGCCCAAAGCAATGCCATGGGTACTATAGACCTTCTATCTTGCGCTCTGAAAGTCCAAAAGGAGGGGCATCAGCTGAAGACGATTTATGCGAAAAACGCATAATATAGCCATACTGCCAAAGCCACAAACACGAGAAAGAGTACTATCTTTAATAAACAACTCGTTATTTTCTTCAACATAAAAGCACCCACAATAATGGCTATCAGTAGGTAGATATAAAAACTAATATTTGAAAACATGATTTTAACTATTTCATTCTACTTCATTGAACTCATGCGCTGTCCGCCCAGAGTAAGGCGGATTCTTATGGCCAACCTTGAACAAATGTGCGAACGCTGGCGGTATGGGGGTTTCAAACTCCATGGGACGGTGCGTAACGGGGTGATAAAAACACAGCACGTAAGCATGTAGACAAAGGCGCCCGATGGGATTGTCGCCATTGCCATATTTATGGTCTCCACATACGGGATGCCCCATATCTGCCGAATGTACACGTATCTGATTCTTGCGTCCCGTCTCTAATCGATACTCCACCAATGAATGTTCCGTCGTTCGATTCAAGGTGTGAAAATGCGTGACAGCAAACTTTCCCCCATTGTCCTCTGGACTCGAATAAGTGATGTACGCCCTGTTGTCTTTGAGCCAGTTGGCAATGGTGCCCTCATCTTGTTCCATTTCGCCCGACACCACTGCCACATATCGCCTATCGTACACGTTGTGATGCCAGTCATGTTCCAGCAGTTGGGCGGTTTGGATGTCCTTAGCATATATCATGAGTCCACTGGTATCCCTGTCAAGTCGATGCACCACATGCGCAGTACATTTCTGTTTGCTCTGTTTGAAATAACTGTCGAGCACTTTTTTAACATTCAGCGAGGCATGTCCTGCCGCCATGGAAAGGATGCCAGCTTGCTTTTCTATCACCACCAAGTAGCGGTCTTCGTAAACTATCTTGACATACTTACTTTTAAAGAGTGTGTTCTTTTTCGACTTACTGATAGCGATTTTGGTGCCTGGCGTCACGGGATAATCGAACTGGGTGATTTGCTTACCATTGACAATAATGCCACGTCCAGCCAATGTTGCTTTGAGCTTTGACTTACTGAGATGCGTCACATGATTGAGCAACCAATTCAGGAGCGTGTCTGTCTTTTCAACGACATAGCATTGGTAATCCTTGTTGGAGAAGTTTGAATTCATTCATCATCCATTTTGAAAGTTGATACAAAGATACCATTTTTCGTGAATTTATAAACGCTTGTTTAACAATTATCAATAAAAATGTTTACCTTTGCACTCAAATTATATAAAATAAGGTAAAAGAACATGATAACAGTTTCAAATCTTGCAATTCAGTTTGGCAAGAGAGTCCTTTATAAAGATGTAAATATCAAATTCACTCACGGCAACATCTATGGCATTATCGGTGCCAATGGTGCAGGCAAATCCACCCTACTCAAAGCCATCAGTGGTGAATTAGAGCCCACAAAAGGCAGCGTAGAATTAGGACCGGGTGAACGACTGTCGGTACTTGAGCAAGACCACTTTAAGTATGACGAATATTTAGTCATGGACACGGTTTTGATGGGGCACGAACCCTTGTGGAAGAATATGAAGGAGCGTGAAGCCTTGTACAGCAAACCAGAGATGTCGGAAGAAGACGGTACACGTGCTGCTGACTTGGAATTGAAGTTTGCAGAGATGAATGGCTGGGAGGCAGAAAGCGATGCTGCCCAACTGTTACAACACTTAGGCATTGGCGAGGCATTACACACCAAAACGATGAGCGAATTGTCAAACAACGAAAAGGTGCGTGTGATGTTGGCAAAGGCACTGTTTGGTAATCCCGAAAATCTGCTACTTGATGAGCCTACCAATGACCTTGACTTAGATTCGGTACAATGGCTAGAAGAATACCTGAGCAACATAGAGCAGACGGTGTTAGTGGTTAGTCACGACCGTCACTTCTTAGATGCCGTGAGTACACAGACCGTAGACATCGACTTTGGTAAGGTGACCGTGTTCTCGGGCAACTATTCGTTCTGGTATGAGAGTTCACAATTGGCATTACGTCAAGCACAGAACCAGAAGATGAAAGCCGAAGAGAAGCGCAAGCAGTTGGAAGAATTTATCCGAAGATTCTCTGCCAATGTGGCAAAGAGTAAGCAAACGACCTCGCGCAAAAAGATGTTGGAGCGGTTGAACGTGGAGGAAATTCGCCCCTCCAGTCGTAAATACCCTGGCATTATCTTCCAAATGGATCGTGAACCAGGCAACCAAATCCTGCAAGTTGAGGGATTGAAAGCCCTTGATACCGACGGGAGCGTATTGTTCGACAACGTGAGCTTTACTGTTGAAAAGGATGAGAAGGTGGTCTTCTTGAGTCACAATCCCAAAGCCATGA
The DNA here is from genome assembly GCF_000762405.1 of Hoylesella timonensis S9-PR14. Lineage (GTDB taxonomy): Bacteria > Bacteroidota > Bacteroidia > Bacteroidales > Bacteroidaceae > Prevotella > Prevotella timonensis_A. Next base: position 25,375 of record NZ_JRPQ01000072.1, read on the forward strand.
CCGCTCTATTCGAAATTATCAATGGTCATCGTGAGCCCGATGCGGGGACCTATAACTGGGGAGTAACAATTACTACCGCCTATCTCCCACTCGACAATGCCGAGTTCTTTGAATCGGACATGAACTTAGTCGATTGGCTCAGTCAGTTTGGTACAGGCAACGAAGTAGTGATGAAAGGATATTTAGGACGTATGTTGTTCTCGGGTGAAGAGGTATTAAAAAAGGTGAACGTACTCTCGGGTGGCGAGAAAATGCGCTGTATGATTGCTCGTATGCAACTGAAAAATGCCAACTGCCTCATCTTAGACACCCCCACGAACCATTTGGACTTGGAGAGTATTCAGGCATTTAACAACAATTTGGTGACGTTCAAAGGCAACATCCTCTTTTCGAGTCATGACCACGAGTTTATCCAAACCGTGGCAAACCGTATCATCGAACTGACACCAAAGGGCACCATTGACAAGTTGATGAATTACGATGAATACATCTATGATGATCAAATCAAAGAACTCAAGGAGAAGATGTACCAGTAAGCAGTACAACATTTTAATGGTTTGAACAATAAAAGCAAGGCTTGACAAGTAAAGAAAAACTTGGCAAGCTTTTTGCTGATATTTAAGACAGGTAATAATAAATATTGATTATGAGCAAAAGAAATAAACACAAAGAGCAAGAAACAGAAAAGAAGCTTGATACACAGCACGAAGAGATGGACACTGGCACAGTAATGGACGAAAAGAAGGTGGAAGAGCAAGCTGCTGCCACGGATAACCAACCCGAGACGCAAGGCGAAGCACCCACCACAGACCCATTAGCTGAGGCACAAGCACAAATCGAAGAACTCAAAGATCGGTATCTCCGTACAGTGGCAGAGTTTGAAAACTTTAAGCGTAGAACACAGAAAGAAAAGGCTGAACTCATCTTCAACGGCAGTGAGAAAACTGTCTCTGCCATTCTTCCTATCTTGGACGACATGGAAAGAGCGGCTGCTAATGCGAATAAGACAGATGACATTCACGCACTTGAAGAGGGTTGGGAACTCATCTTTAAGAAGCTATTGAAAACATTGGAGGGATTGGGTGTGAAAAAAATTGAAACACAAGACAAACCCTTCGACGTAGATTTTCATGAGGCAGTGGCGATGGTTCCCAATGTTGAAGACGACAAGAAGGGCAAAGTGATAGACTGTGTACAAACGGGATATACACTCAATGAAAAAGTTATCAGACATGCGAAAGTTGCTGTAGGACAGTAATATAAGATAACGATATAAAATCTAAAAAACAAAACATTGAAGGAATGGCAAAACGCGATTATTATGAAGTGCTTGGTGTGAACAAGGATGCTTCAGAAGATGAAATTAAAAAAGCCTACCGAAAGTTAGCTATAAAATATCATCCCGATAAAAACCCGGGAAGTAAAGAGGCGGAAGAGAAGTTTAAGGAGGCTGCGGAAGCTTATGATGTACTTCACGATCCGAAAAAAAGACAACAATACGACCAGTTTGGCTTCAATGCACCAGGCGGAGGAGGATTTGAAGGATTCAGCGGTGGAGGCTTCTCCATGGATGACATCTTCTCAATGTTTGGCGACGTATTCGGTGGACACAGCGGCTTTAGTGGCTTTGGTGGCTTCGGCGGTGGCACAGCTGGCGAGCGGCAACAACCACAATATCGAGGTGCCGACCTGCGCTTGAAGGTAAAGCTCACGTTACAAGAGATTAGCACAGGTGTTACCAAAAAGTTCAAAGTAAAGAAAGATATTGCCTGCACTCACTGTAATGGTAGCGGTGCAGAGAAAGGAAGTGGTACACAAACTTGTCCTACTTGTCACGGACAAGGGGTTGTAATAAAGACCGTGAGAACCATGTTGGGCATGATGCAGACTCAGTCAGAATGTCCTACGTGTCATGGTGCGGGCACTGTTATCAAAAACAAATGCCAACACTGTCATGGCACAGGTGTGGTGAAAGGCGAGGAAATCGTTGAAATTAAGATACCAGCTGGCGTGGCAGAAGGAATGGTAGTGAATGTTCCAGGTAAGGGCAATGCTGGTCCAAGAAACGGAATCACGGGAAATATTCAGGTATTGATAGAAGAACAACCCAACGACACGTTTATCCGAGACGGTCAAGACATTATTTACAACTTGTTGCTTGACTTCCCGACTGCTGCCTTGGGAGGCGAAGTAGAGATACCTACGTTGGAGAATACACGTGTAAGAATAAAAATAGAAGCTGGCACTCAACCCGGAAAAACACTCCGTTTGAGAGGCAAGGGACTTCCTGCAGTGCAGGGATATGGCTCTGGAAGAGGTGACTTGGTAGTGAATATCAGCATCTATGTGCCCAAGACCTTGAGCCGAGATGAAAAGGAAACGATAGAACGCCTGCGCACCAGTGACAATTTTAAGGGTGACTACGCCACAAAGCAGTCTATCTTTAAGAAGTTTAGAAACTATTTTAATGAATAAGGTACATGAAACTCTTCATGCACAAGAATGACTTAATTCATTGATTGCCTTATGAATTACCAAGAAACTATTGATTATCTGTTTCACGCAGCCCCAGTCTTTGAAAAGGTTGGGGCGTCTGCCTATAAAGAAGGGTTATCTAACACGATTGCTTTAGATGAACACTTTGGGCATCCGCATCGCCAGTATCGCACCATTCATGTAGCAGGAACCAACGGAAAAGGCTCATGTTCGCACACCTTGGCTGCTATCTTGCAAGCCGAAGGCTATCGAGTGGGCTTGTACACCTCACCGCATTTGGTTGATTTTAGAGAGCGCATTCGCATCAATGGCGTGTGCATAGACGAAGAGACTGTTATTAAATTTGTAGAAGAAGAAAAGGATTTCTTCGAACCCCTCCACCCTTCTTTCTTTGAACTGACCACCGCATTGGCGTTTAAGTACTTTGCCGACCAGCAAGTAGATATTGCCGTCATTGAAGTGGGACTTGGTGGACGATTGGATTGCACTAACATCATCACCCCAGAACTCTCCATAATTACAAATATAAGCTTTGATCATACGCAATTTTTGGGCAACACCTTGGCTAAGATTGCAGGTGAGAAAGCAGGTATCATCAAGTCCCACGTTCCTGTTGTTGTAGGAGAAGCCCTCCCCGAGACAAGACCTGTATTCGAGAAAAAAGCGCAACAAGAGCATGCACCCATTATCTTTGCAGAGGATGCACCAGAGGTTTTGCACTCAACCTATGATGTTTCTTCGCAACAACGCATTTACAAGACCCTGTCTTTCGGGGAACTGCGAGGAGATTTAACAGGCTGTTATCAAGACAAGAATACCAACACCGTACTCGCTGCCGTTAAAGTTTTGCGACAAATGCACATTCTTAAACATCCCGAAAGTTTAGCACAAGGCTTGAAAAATGTGATGCAGACCACAGGACTTATGGGAAGATGGCAGTGTCTGCAAAAGCAAACTTCTACCCAACCAGCCATCTATTGCGACACTGGACACAACGTGGCAGGCTGGAACTATCTGAGCCAACAGCTGCAACAACAGAAATACGAGACGCTCAGAATCGTCTTTGGGATGGTTGATGACAAAGATCTCCAGACCATTATGAAGATGTTGCCCGCAGATGCGGTGTACTATTGGACACAACCCTCGACAGAGAGAGCTTTTCCTGTGGAGGAAATTGCCAAGGCGGGGGCTGCCAATCAGCTTCGAGGACAGCAGTATCGAACTGTCCGAGAAGCGTATTCCACCTGCTTAAAGCAAGCCAATCCAAAAGATTTTGTGTTTGTCGGAGGTAGCAGTTATATTGTTGCCGATTTGCTAACCTTTTTAGAAAGGAAGTGATTTAAGGGTATTTAACATCTGATTGTCCAGCTTTTTTAAGACTTTCGTTTGTCATATTCATTTTTTTTCAGTTACTTTGCAAGTACAATATAATGACTAAAAGCTTATAAATATGACTAACACAAGTGACGCAAATAATTGCTGTGGGCTGAAACGTGAAGATTTTCAGACAACAATTGATGGCAAAAAGACAGATTTGTACGTTCTGAAGAATCAAAATGGAAATGAAGTTGCCATTACGAATTATGGTGGCGCCGTTGTTGCTATCATGGTTCCAGACCAACAAGGAAAACTGGCAAATATCATCCAAGGACACGACAACATCCAAGCGGTTATTGATTCGCCAGAGCCTTACCTTTCTACGTTAATTGGACGGTATGGCAATCGAATTGCCAAGGGACGTTTTCAGCTCAACGGTAAGGAATATAATCTACCCATCAACAATGGTCCCAACAGTTTGCATGGCGGCAAAAAGGGATTTAATGCCAAAGTTTGGGAGGCACAACAAATGAACGAGCAAACGCTTGTCTTGAAATATGTAAGTCCCTATGGTGAAGAAGGATTCACGGGAGAAGTGAGAACCATTGTAGAATATACCTTCACAGACGACAACGAACTCGTTATTGAATATTTAGCTTTTACCAATAAGAAGACCATTATCAACTTAACGCATCACGGCTTCTTCTCATTATCAGGCATCGCAAATCCAACTCCAACGGTAGAAGAGCAGATTTGTGAAATCAACGCCGATTATTACATCCCCATCGATGAGACCTCTATTCCTACGGGCGAGATTCGCTTCGTAAAGGATACACCATTCGATTTCCGTCAGCCTAAAGCCATTGGAAAAGACATAGAAGCAGAAAACGAGCAGATAAGGAATGGTGCTGGCTACGATCACTGTTTTGTATTGAATAAAAAAGAAGAAGGCGAATTGAGTTTTGCTGCCAGACTTACCGATCCTAAGAGCGGTCGTGTCATGGAAGTTTATACCACAGAACCAGGCGTTCAGCTCTATACTGACAATTGGGCAGACGGTTATCAAGGGCAACATGGTGCTACATTCCCAAGACGAAGTGCAGTTTGTTTCGAAGCTCAGCACTTCCCCGACTCACCCAATCATCCATACTTCCCTTCGGTTGTCTTAGAACCAGGACAAGAGTATAAGCAAAAAACAGTTTATAAGTTTTCTGTCAAATCATAATCATCAATCACCCTATTCGTATTTTAGCCCTACCACAAATCGCTTGAGACCGTGCCAAGAAATTGGACTTTCGACCAAATAAAGAAAGAAACACAACGGTTTATCGAATGGACTAAACAATAGTTGACATTGATGTACCGAGAGAACGAACCTAAAATACCCGTTACAAAAGGACATGTGTTGACAGTTCCCTCCCCTATCTGAAATAACTAAAAATAAATAATTAAAATCTCTTAACAGTAAAAATGGAAAAACAGACAAACAAAAATGGCGTCATTGTTGCGATTATTTCAATGATGTTCCTCTTTGCGATGATCTCATTTGTAACAAATCTTGCCGCCCCGTTTGGTAATATTTGGGGTAAGACCTACTCTTGGGCAGGCATGGTGGGAAACCTCATGAACTTCTTAGCTTATCTCTTCATGGGTATTCCGGCAGGTAAGATGTTGGTGAAGTACGGTTATAAAAAGACAGCACTCATTGCTATGGCTGTGGGTTTCATTGGACTTTTTATCCAATATCTATCAAGCATCTTTGGTGGAAGCAGTGAAATGTTCACTATCCAAGATAATCCTGTGATGCTCAACTTCATCATCTATTTGATAGGAGCTTTCATTTGTGGTTTCTGTGTTTGTATGTTAAACACTGTTGTGAACCCCATGTTAAACCTGTTGGGTGGTGGCGGCAACCGCGGAAACCAACTCATCCAGACGGGTGGTACACTTAACTCACTCACCGCTACATTGACTCCGTTTTTTGTAGGCGTGCTGATTGGAGAAGTTACCGACAAAACCAGTATGAACGATGTCACTCCACTACTGTGGGTTGCCATGGCTGTGTTTGCTGTTACATTCTTTATCATCGCCTTTGTCACCATACCAGAACCACAGTCAACAGCTTCGGGTGTAACGTTCGAGCATAGTCCTTGGAACTTCCGACACTTCGTTTTGGGTGTAATCGCTATTTTCTTCTATGTCGGTATTGAAGTGGGTGTACCAGCCGAACTCAATTTCTACATCACGAAATTAGGATTCCCTGGAGCTGCTGCCATCGCCGGTGGTATCGTTGCCATCTATTGGCTTTTGATGTTGGTGGGTCGATTTATCAGTAGTTTCGTGAGTGGCAAAATTTCTTCTCGAGCACAACTCATCTCCACCTCTGCCTTAGGCATCATCCTATTAGTCATTGCCATATTACTTCCTGAAAGCTCGTCTGTTACATTCCATGGTGTGAATGTTCCTGTTAAATGCTTCTTTATCATCGCTTGTGGTATTTGTACCTCTATTATGTGGGGCTGCATCTTCAACTTAGCAACAGAAGGCTTAGGCAAATACACTGCTCCTGCATCAGGAATTTTCATGACAATGGTCGTTGGTGGTGGTGTAATGCCATTCATCCAAGACCAAATAGCAACCTCTTTGAATGATTACATTTCAAGTTATTGGTTGATTGTAGCTATGTTAGGTTATCTGCTCTACTATGGACTTGTAGGAAGCAAGAATGTGAATAAAGACATTCCTGTAGATTAAATAAGAATAAGCGATAAGCTGAGTGCATGCAAACGCATGCGTTCAGCTTTTTTTGAAGATTGACATACTGAAATTTATTAACCCCTTAAACATATATAATATGGATATAGATCACGTTAGAAGTCGTTTTATCAAACACTTTGATGGCAAAACTGGAAATATTTATTTCTCTCCCGGACGTATTAACCTTATTGGCGAGCACACCGACTACAATGGTGGGTTTGTCTTTCCTGGTGCTGTAGACAAGGGCATCATGGCAGAGATTAGACCCAATGGCAGCAACACGATTATGTGTTATGCCATTGATTTGAAAGATCGCGTTGAGTTTAAGGTGGACGATCCACAAGGACCACGGACCAGTTGGGCACGCTACATCTATGGCATCGTGCAGGAAATGAAGAAATTAGGCGTAGAGGTGAAAGGCTTTAACACTGCTTTCTCTGGAGATGTTCCATTGGGCGCAGGCATGTCTTCATCTGCTGCACTCGAGAGTTGTTACGCTTTTGGACTAAACGACTTGTTTGGCGACAACAAGGTATCCAAGTGGGATATGGTCTTGGCAGGTCAAGCTACCGAGCATAACTACGTAGGTGTGAACTGTGGCATCATGGATCAGTTTGCCAGTGTCTTTGGACAAGAAGGAAAACTGATGCGCTTAGACTGCCGTAGTCGCGAGTTTGAGTACTTCCCCTTTAATCCTAAAGGATACAGATTGATGTTGGTCAACTCTTGTGTTAAGCACGAGTTGGTTGGTTCGCCTTATAACGACCGTCGCAAATCTTGTGAAAATGTAGTGAAGCACATTGCCGCCAAGCATCCTGAAGGCAAGTTTGAAACGCTGCGTGATTGCACTTGGGAGCAGTTAGAAGAAGTAAAAGATGAAGTAGGAGCAGAAGACTACAGCCGTGCTCGCTTTGTTTTGGGAGAGAAAGACCGCGTCTTGGCTGTTTGCGATGCACTGCAAGCTGGCGACTATGAGACTGTTGGCAAGAAGATGTACGAAACACACGAGGGCTTAAGCAAAGACTACGAAGTATCTTGTGAAGAGCTTGACTTCCTCAACGAAGTAGCAAAAGAAAACAATGTCACAGGTAGTCGCATTATGGGTGGCGGCTTCGGAGGATGCACCATCAACCTTGTAAAAGACGAGATTCATGACAAATTTGTAGCAGATGTAACAGAGAAATATGCTGCCAAATTTGGAAAGAAGCCTGAAATCTATGATGTTGTAATTAGTCAAGGCTCACACAAAGTTTGCTAATTTACTTTTATGGAAAAAATATCTGTTGGCTCATTTGTCGCCAACAGATATTTTTTTTGATTCACCCACAAAAACAAAATGATTCAAAACTATCAAGCATGAAGCTAAAAAGTAAGATATTTTTAACCATCACTTTTGTTGCCACATTGTTTGCAGCATGTTCAAGTGGCAATGATAAGAACCTCACCGTTTCGGGACTCAATCCTGCCAAATTCGATACCATCATTCATGAAAAACCCATGAAACTATTTGTGATAAAAAATAGTCATGACATGGAGGTGTGTGTAACTAACTTCGGCGCACGCATTGTCTCTATTTGTGTACCCAATAAAGCCGACATCGCTACCGATGTGGTGCTGGGTTTTGACAACATCGCACAATATGCCGATACCGTTCACAACGCCAGCGACTTTGGAGCCGTCATTGGTCGATATGCTAACCGTATCAACAAAGGACAAATCACCGTTGCAGGTAAAAAGATACAATTGCCACAAAACAGTTTAAGACATTGTCTGCATGGAGGACCCTCGGGATGGCAATACGCAATTTATGAAGGTCAACAATTAAACGATTCCACCTTACAACTGAGTCTCCACTCCCCCAATGGCGACAATAACTTCCCTGGCAATGTAACTGCTACAGTTACTTACAATGTGAAGAATGACAACACGCTGGACATACAGTTTGAGGCAACAACCGATGCAGAGACGGTAATCAATATGACCAATAACTCGTACTTCAATCTCTCGGGTGATCCGTCAAAGGCTGGCACCAACATGATTTTGTATATCAATGCAGACAACTACACTCCTTGCGACAGCACATTGATGACAACGGGAGAGATAAAGTCCGTTTATGGCACGCCTATGGATTTCCGCAAACGCCATCCGCTCTTTGAAACTATTGGTGACACAACCTTTACACAAATCAAATATGCCAATGGCTATGACCACAACTATGTACTCAACACCTATACCAAAGGCAAGGGTGACGACACAAAGGTGGCAGCCAGTCTGTACTCACCCGAATCGGGCATCTATATGGAGTTGTTTACCAACCAGCCTGGTTTACAGTTTTACTCTGGAAATCTCCTCTCAGGGAGTGTATTGGGCAAAAAAGGCATCGCCTATCCACAGCGTGCAGCCGTATGCTTAGCACCACAGAAATATCCCAATTCGCCTAATAAGAAGAATTGGCCTTCACCATATCTCAAACCCGGTGAGAAATATTTCAGTCATGTGGCTTATCGATTTAGCATTCGCTAAATAAAGTCTAAGCGATAGGCATGGGTGGAAATAACTACTTGCGCTATCCAAAATATAATAGTTTTTACAAATCAGTCGAAGAGGATGTGTCAAAAAAGGCACTCCTCTTTTTTGCGGTATCTGCAATATTAGCGAGACCTCACCGCCTACGAGAGTTCCGATGAAAATACACTTGCAGAGGAAACAGAGAAAACAGAGGGCAGGTCAATGTAGATTATCATGCCTCATTTCTTAACTTCGTTTGTCTTTCAAGAACACCTGACAAACAAAAAAATAACTGTCAATTTATTTAACAAACATGCTTGTATAATTCGCATATTTTGAAGCAAACTGTCGGCTGGTCGCAAATATGCGAATTATGAGAAAGTTTTATAATATTATGACTATCAGCATGTTATCATAAAAGAGAATAAATAAAGGTCACTTTTTATCTCTATTTGGCTCCAAAAAGCAATAAAAAATCGTGTTGTAACAATGAGTTTGTGTCTCAAAATAGGCTCAATAGTGCGACTATTCACATGTAATAGTCGTATTAACTCAATGCTCTAATTGAAAATTAGCACTTTCTTTGTCGAAAAATGTCAAATATACCTGCTTTTTACTGCTTATCTTTTTCTATTTCACAACTTTTCAAGTGCCGTTTTATTGTCATCTTTTTTTACAAAAACAATTTTAATAGACGTGCGCATGTATGGGATGTTTCATCGAAAAAACTAAAATATTACAATTCTACAACTACAGTCTGCAGAAAAATAACTATATTTGCAAAATAATTAAAATTGGGATTATCTAACATGGAATTTACTGCTCAGCAAATAGCACAATATATTAATGGCAGAATAGAAGGAGATGAAAACGTAAGCGTTCATAACTTTTCTAAAATTGAAGAGGGCAAGACAGGTACTATTTCATTTCTCTCAAATCCGAAATATACACAATATCTTTACAATACCCAGTCGTCTATCGTCTTGATAGATGACAAAATTACAATAGACCGTCCCGTCCCAACCACCCTGATTTGGGTTCAGAATGCCTACGATGCAATAGCCAAGCTGCTGCAACTGTATGAATCGATGCGGACGCATAAGACAGGTATCGACCCTTTGGCATCCATAGCACCAACAGCCAAGATTGGCAAGAATGTCTATATTGGTGCCTTTGCCTCTATTGGCGAGGGCGTTGTCGTGGGTGACAACACACAGATTTATCCGCATGTGGTGCTATGTGACAACGTTAGCGTGGGAGACGACTGTCTCTTCTATCCTCAAGTAACGGTCTATCATGATTGCAAAATAGGCAACCATGTCATTTTGCATGCGGGGTGTGTCATTGGAGCCGACGGATTTGGGTTTGCTCCAACAAGCGATGGATATGATAAAATCCCTCAGATAGGAATTGTCACCATTGAAGACCATGTAGAGATTGGTGCCAATACCTGTGTAGACCGATCGACCATGGGCAGCACTTATATTAGAAAAGGTGTTAAGTTAGACAACCTTGTACAGATTGCCCACAACACCGAGATTGGCGAGCATACAGTGATGAGTGCGCAAGTGGGTGTAGCTGGCTCTACAAAAATAGGACAATGGTGCATGTTTGGCGGACAGGTAGGTATAGCAGGTCACATTACCATTGGCAACAAAGTGTACCTCGGTGCACAGTCGGGTGTACCAGGAAGTTTGAAGGACAACCAACAACTCATGGGTACTCCTCCTATGGAACAAATACGTTTCTTTCGCTCCCATGCCGTAGCCCGCAAATTACCCGAAATGTACAAACAACTCAACGAGTTGCAAAGGGAAATAGAATTACTAAAGAAAACCACGGACAAATTGGTTTCCAACAATCAAGAATAAAATGGATACAATCAAACAGAGAACTCTTAACGGTAGCTTTTCATTGTGTGGCAAAGGCTTACACACTGGTCTTAGTTTGACAGTTACCTTTAACCCTGCTGCAGAGAATACTGGATACAAGATACAACGCATAGACTTAGAAAACCAACCCATCATAGACGCTGTTGCTGAAAAAGTGGTAGACACGCAACGCGGTACGGTTTTGGCTAATGGAGAGGTACGAGTATCTACAGTAGAACATGGTTTGTCTGCCTTGTATGCCATGGGCATTGACAACTGTCTCATTCAGGTAAACGGACCAGAATTTCCTATTCTTGACGGTTCGGCTGCCATGTATGTTGACAAAATCAGACAGGTAGGAATCGTAGAGCAGAATGCGCCCAAAGACTTTTACATCATTCGCAAGAAGATAGAGGTAAAAGACGAGGAGACGGGGTCGTGCATTACTATCTTACCTGACGAGCAGTTTAGCATCACAGCCATGTGTTCGTTTGAGTCAAAGTTCATCAACAGCCAGTTTGCTACCTTAGACAACATCGAAAACTTTGGAGACGAAATAGCTCCTGCCCGTACCTTTGTCTTCGTTCGCGACATTGTTCCTTTACTGGAAGCCAATCTCATTAAAGGCGGAGACATGGACAACGCTATCATTATCTACGAACGTGAAGTGTCGCAGGACAAGCTGGATCAACTTGCAGACATATTGAAAGTTCCCCACATGGATGCCACCAAGATTGGCTACATTCAGCACAAACCGTTGATGTGGGAGAACGAATGTACTCGTCACAAACTTCTGGACATCATCGGAGACATGGCACTCATAGGGAAACCTATCAAGGGACGCATCGTTGCCACTCGCCCAGGACATACCATTAATAACAAGTTTGCCCGACTCATGCGCAAGGAGATTCGTAAACACGAGATACAAGCTCCGATTTACGATCCCAACGAAGAGCCATTGTTGGACAATATTCGCATTCGTCAACTGTTGCCTCATCGCTACCCCATGCAGCTTGTTGACAAAATCATTGCCATGGGATCGTACAGTATCGTAGGTGTGAAAAACATTACGAGCAACGAACCGTTCTTCGTGGGACATTTTCCCAAAGAGCCAGTAATGCCAGGCGTTCTGCAAATTGAAGCCATGGCGCAGTGTGGTGGTATTTTGGTATTAAATCAAGTGGAAGAACCAGAACGATGGTCTACTTACTTTCTTAAAATAGATAATGTGAAATTCCGCCAAAAGGTAGTTCCCGGTGACACCTTGATATTCCGTGTAGAGATGATTCAACCCGTCAGGCATGGCATCAGTACCATGAGAGGCTACGCCTTTGTGGGCGATACGGTAGTTTCCGAAGCCACTTTCACTGCACAGATTGTCAAAACCAAATAGTATGGAGCAAGGTCTTCAAACCCACGTCTCTGCCCTATTCATAAAGATTTCTAAATAGAATATGAATCAAATCAGTCCATTAGCTTATGTTCATCCTGAAGCGAAATTAGGAGACAACAACATCATTGGTCCATTTTGCTACATCGACAAAAACACTGTTTTGGGTGATGGCAACGTATTACAGAACAGTGTCACGATTCACGTTGGTGCAAGGATTGGAAACAACAACGAACTTTTCCCTGGTGCGAGCATTAGCACGAAACCGCAAGATTTGAAATTTAAGGGCGAAGAGACCACCTGCCAAATAGGAAATCATAACAGCATCCGAGAAAACGTCACCATCTCACGAGGCACAGCTTCTAAGGGTACCACAATTGTAGGCGACAACAACCTGCTGATGGAGAACATGCACATCGCCCACGATTGCATCATCGGCAATGAGATTATCATAGGAAACTCCACCAAATTAGCAGGCGAGGTAACAGTTGACGACCGTGCCATTATCAGTGCCACATTCCTGTGTCACCAGTTCTGTCACATAGGAGGATATGTGATGGTACAAGGAGGGAGCCGCTCTCCGAAAGACATTCCACCATACATCATCGCAGGACGAGAGCCGATTCGTTATGCTGGAATTAACATTGTAGGACTTCGACGCAGAGGCTTTAGCAACGAACTGATAGACTTGATACACGAAGCTTACAGGTTGCTGTACAGTAAGGGCGTTTTGAGTGAAGGCATTGAAGAGATAAAGAAAAACATCAACATCACTCCCGAAATACAATATATTATCGATTTCGTAGAATCTTCGCAGCGAGGCATCATTCGATAAATGAATACACTGATTGTTCTTCTTGGTCCTACGGGTGTAGGCAAAACAGAACTCTCTCTGAAAATTGCCGAACACCTCAACACTCCTATCATTAACGCCGACTCGCGACAACTGTTCACAGAGATTCCTATTGGAACGGCTGCACCTACTTCTTCACAATTACAACGAGTAAAACATTACTTCGTTGGCTCGTTGCATTTGCAAGATTATTACAGTGCAGCTAAATACGAAGAAGAAGTGTTACAACTTCTACCCAAACTCTTTTCGACTTCTCCACACCATGTGGCTTTGCTTTCTGGTGGAAGTATGATGTATATCAGTGCCGTATGTCAGGGCATTGATGACATTCCCACTGTTGACGACACCACCCGCCAATGGATGAAAGAGCGATTAGAGCAGGAGGGGTTAGCCCCTCTCGTGGAAGAGCTCAGATTGTTGGATTCCGAACATTATAATATAGTAGATAAAAACAATCCCAGACGAGTGGTTCATGCACTCGAAATCTGTCACATGACGGGTAAGCCCTACTCCTCTTTCAGAACTAACACCAAGAAGAAAAGACCTTTCAACATTGTGAAGGTTGGGGTAAACAGGACTCGTGAGGAGATGTACAACCGTATCAACCTTCGTGTTCTCGAAATGATGCGACAAGGATTGCTCGAGGAGGCAAAGTCGGTTTATCCACTTAAAGGATTAAATGCCCTCAATACAGTGGGTTACAAAGAGCTGTTCGCCTATTTCGATGGACACATACCGCTCGAAGAAGCCGTCCGGAGGATTCAATCTAATTCGCGCGAATACATGCGAAAACAACACACATGGTTCAAAAAAGACCAAGATATTCAATGGTTCAATCCCGACAACATTGAAGAAATACTAAATTATATCGACAATCAGCTATAGATACCAACTTATTTGCTACTTTTGCAAACAAATAAATCATCATGAAATCGAACCGAATCAAAACATTCCTCAACTGGTATTGGAATAAAATACGTGGATTTTGGCCATGGTATAAACAGCTATACATTGGACGTCCATGGTACGCAAAAACAGGAATAGCACTACTCTCTGGAGTGATAGCACTCTTTATTTATTTGGGTGCAGTAGACATCAATTTCCTTTGGTTGTTTGGCAAGTCACCAGGCTTTGCCCAAATCAAGAACCCCACCACAGCCTCGGCATCTGAGATTTACAGCAGTGATGGCAAACTCATCGGTAAGTTTTTTAACGAAAACCGAACCCCTGTTACCTTCAACGAGGTGAACCCACTCTTCTGGAAAGCCTTGATTGATACAGAAGATGAACGGTTCTATCACCACATTGGCATCGATTTTCAAGGTATTTTCGCAGCTGCAAAAGATGCAGTTGTAGGGAATGACGCACGAGGAGCTTCAACTATTACACAGCAGTTGGCAAAGAATATGTTCCGCGTGCGTACGCAATATTCCACGGGAATACTGGGAAAGATACCTGGTATCAAGATGCTGGTCATGAAAAGCAAAGAATGGATTATCGCTCTTAAGCTGGAGATGCTTTACGACAAGAACGAAATTCTCACCATGTATGCCAACACCGTTGATTTTGGGTCTAACTCATACGGCATAAAAACAGCAAGCAAGACATATTTCAACACGACACCTTCGCAGTTGACGGTCGAAGAGAGTGCGGTATTAGTAGGAATGCTGAAAGCCACCACTCATTACAACCCCATTTCTAATCCCGAGAACAGTCTGCGCCGTAGGAACGTTGTCATGAAGCTGATGGAAGCGAAAGGCGACTTGTCTAAAGCGCAATACGACAGTTTGAGTACAATTCCTATCAAGCTACATTATAATGTCGAAACCAATTATGACGGACAAGCACTCTACTTCAGGGAAGCCATAGCCAACTATCTAAAGGATTGGTGCGAAGAGAATGGATATGATCTCTATACAAGCGGGTTGAAGATTTACACCACGTTGGACACACGAATGCAACGTTATGCTGAAGAAGCGGCTCGCAAACAGATGAAACAGATTCAGCGCAATTTCAACAATCACTGGGGGAAGAACGATCCATGGATTGATGAAAACGGACAGGTCATCCCAGGCTTCATCGAACAGATTGCACAGCGACAGCCTGTATATAAGTATTTGAGTGCCAAGTTCCCCCATCAGCCTGACTCTATCTCTTATTATTTGAACCAGCCCCATACGGTAAAACTCTTTGACTATGAACATGGCACGATAGAAAAACAAATGTCTACCATGGACTCTATTCGCTACATGGTACGTTTCATGCACTGCTCCATGGTAGCCATGGAACCGCAAACAGGAGCTGTAAGGGCTTGGGTGGGTGACATCGATTTCAACTCATGGAAGTATGACAAGGTGACAGCGATGCGACAGCCTGGTTCTACGTTCAAGCTGTTTGTCTACACCGAAGCTATGAATCAAGGACTGACACCGTGTGACAAACGGCGCGATGAATATATCTCCATGCAAGTATATGACAAGAAGAAGCAACAAGAGGTTACCTGGACACCAGGCAATGCCAACGGACGCTTCTCTGGTGACTCTATCCCACTGAAAGGAGCTTTTGCTCGAAGCATCAACTCCATTGCTGTTCGACTTGGACAAGAAATGGGTATCAAGCGCATCATTGAGACTGCTCACAAGATGGGCATCAAGAGTCCACTCGATGATGCACCAGCCTTGGCATTGGGGTCGTCGGATGTAAACCTCTTGGAAATGGCAAATGCTTATTGCACCGTTGCCAACGATGGCAAACACCATGAGCCAGTTTTGGTAACAAGAATAGAGGACAGCGAAGGACGCCAAGTGTACATCGCTCCCACCAAGTCCGAACAAGTCATTCCATACAAGAGTGCTTTCTTTATGCAACAACTGCTCTTGGGTGGCTTACGTGAACCCGGTGGCACGTCCATGAGTCTTGGAGGATATGTGGGCAAATACAGAGATACCGATTGGGGAGGTAAGACAGGAACTTCCAACAACCATTCTGATGCGTGGTTCATGGGGGTAAGTCCCAAACTTGTCGTTGGCGCATGGGTTGGAGGCGAATATCGAAGCATACACTTCCGGACAGGAGCACTCGGACAAGGCTCGCGAACTGCCTTGCCTATCTGTGGATACTTCTTACAAGAGGTACTCAACGACCCTGCATTCAAAGCTTACCATGCCAAATTTAGCAAGCCAAAAGATGATGACATCACACGCAGCATGTACACTTGTGACAGCTATTATGAAAAGGCGAAAGTAGACACCACGGCACAAGACACCTTAAACGACGATATGGAAGAGGTACTCTTTGACGAGTTTGGCAACCCCATTCACAAATCTGAAGAAAAGCTCAAACCTTCTGAACGACTTGCTGTGCCACAAAAGAAGAAGGAACCCACAGAAGAGGTCATCAAGCTGGATAACTTGTAATGGCACATGGCATTGATATTGAAAAGATAGACCTGAACAACCAAGAGCTGCAAAATGCGCTGCAACTGGTTCAGTTCACCCACCGTTCCTTGTTCCTCACGGGAAAGGCAGGAACAGGTAAGTCTACTTTCCTGCATTACATTGCCCAAACTACAAAAAAGAAATATGTTATCCTCGCCCCTACTGGCATTGCAGCAATCAATGTCGGTGGGGTTACACTACATAGCTTTTTCAAACTTCCCTTTCATCCCCTACTTCCTAACGACCGACGGTACAGCACGCAACAACTTAGAAATACGTTCAAATATAACAGCGAGAAAATCAAACTCATCCGTGAACTTGAACTTATCATCATTGATGAGATTTCTATGGTTCGTGCCGACATCATTGATTTCATTGACAAGATATTAAGGGTTTACTCGCACAATATGCGCATCCCTTTCGGTGGGAAGCAACTACTGTTGGTGGGCGATGTCTATCAGTTAGAGCCTGTCCTCAAAGAAGAAGACTGGCAGTTGCTGCAGCCTTACTATCCCTCCAAGTTCTTTTTTGATGCACACGTGTTTAGATCTTTCCAATTAGTTTGTATTGAACTGCAAAAGGTGTATCGACAGCGTGACGACAAATTTATCAGCATCCTTGACCATATCCGAACCTCCACCGTCACGAATACCGACCTCTCCTTATTGAACCAACAGGTGGGGCAACACCAACCGATGGATGCGCATCAGCTATCCATTACCTTATCCACTCGACGTGATACGGTTGATTATATCAATAGCTTGCATTTATCTAAGTTGCCAGGCGATGCCACAATCCTCCATGGAAGTATTGACGGTGAATACCCTGAAAACAATTTGCCCACTCCCATTGAGCTTGAAGTAAAAACTGGCGCACAGATTCTATTCATCAAGAACGACCGTGAAAAGAGATGGGTCAATGGCACCTTAGGAACGATTATCGGCATTGGTGATGAAGAGGATGGAAAGATTTACGTTCGCACAGAGCAGGGCGAAGATGTCGATGTGGAACAGGAAGTATGGAACAATGTGCGATACACCTATAATCAGAAAGAGCAAAAGGTAGAGGAAGAGATTTTAGGTTCCTTCCAGCAATTCCCATTACGTCTGGCATGGGCGATCACCATTCATAAGAGTCAGGGGCTCACGTTCAACCAAGTGAAGATAGACCTCTCTGGAGGTGTTTTCGCAGGTGGACAAACCTATGTCGCCTTATCTCGCTGTCGCTCGCTAAAAGGTATCGAACTACAAGAACCTGTCAAGAAAGAAGATATCTATGTAAACCAAGAAGTAGTGAGGTTTTCAAAAACCTACAACGACCCAAGTGCACTCAACACGGCTATACAACAGAGCAAAGCAGACAAACAGTACCATGATGCCACCAAGGCTTTTGACCGAGGGGACATGCAGACGGCACTCGACTACTTCTATAAAGCCATTCACAGCCGATACGACATTGAAAAGCCTGAAGTAAAACGACTCATCCGTAGAAAGCTAAACATCATCAACCTTCTGCGTGAACAAAACAAACAATTGCAGAAGGAAAAGCAAGATGCAGAAGCTTTTCTAAAAGAGTTGTCTACAGAATATGTCATCATGGGAAAAGATTGTGAAAAGGAGGGCATGACCGAGGCTGCTATCCGAAATTATCAGAAAGCCCTTAAACTTTATCCCACTCATCCCCAAGCCCTGAAAAGACTCAAAAAACTTAACGGCTAAAATGATATTGATTACTAATAAGCCCTGCCAATGACAAGGCGAAGCCTCCACAAAAATACAGCTACGACAACGCCCTGAGCCTCCTACCCCACAGAGGTAACCTCTTCTATCAACATGGTAAATAATATATGCTTACGAAACACACCTAACGTGATACCAAAATAGAGAGTATAGTAATTCTATCTGCTTGGATTGGATATTATACACTAACAGATAAACTCCTTTTTATTTTCTTTGGTTTATCAAACGATACAGCCTTTCACGGTCTTTATACACATTAGTGGTGTGCATGGGTCGATAATAGAGATATTTCAAAGCAGGGATACACTGTTGATCGGTAGCTTTGGGATCAACACCCAAGATACTCGCAACCTCGCATTTGATATCCTTGGCCAATTGAGAAGAGGAAATGGGATGTTTAGGATTGTGTCCTATATTGATCCGACACCATAGTATTTCTCCCGTGCGAGGATGTACTATCTTTTGTGACGACACTCCAACAGCTCCCAAGTCGTAGGCAACGACAATAGGAAGTTCTGCCGCTACAAAACCTGTGACAATTGGCTTGACTATAAGACGAACACTCACTCCTATCTTTTTTAGCGAAGCATTCCAGTCGATAATACCACTGCTAACAGCCTGTTGATATTGACGAGGCATCATTGAGTCGATGTAGAACACACACATTCTGTCCGTGTTCCAACGCATTACTAGTGAGTCAGAAACCATGGTATAAGGATTTTGGGTATAGTCTAAGAAACTGATAGTCTGCACTTCTATATCAGGAACAGCCAAACGAATAGGTTGATCATGAGATGGTAAAAGTCTGAACGCATAGCTAAGCCACAAGGGCTGACTACCCGATGGTAACAATATGGCCATGCTGTTATAAACATATTGTTCTGATTCTACCTCGTAATGCCGCTCTACTGTTAGTGCTACACCTTCCGCTGATTCACTCACTGAGGTAAGACGGCTCATGGACGGTAGTACCGAGCGTATGTTTTGATATAGCGAAAGATCGAACCACCCCATGCCATAAGTTACGACATCAGTAATATCGATAATAGGATTGCCCATGGCCGAAACCGCCACAGCATGGTATGTTTGTCCCACGATTGGACCATTGGACAGCTGGAACGCATTGACATATGCACTCGTTGGGTCTATGATACGCTCTGCATAGAATGGCTGAAGAAATACAACTGTACTACTGTCGGGTATTGATAATTTGACTACGCCCAACGATTTAATGGGTCTAGCTATCATATTAAATCCTCGATCAATCTGACCTTGCAGAACCATTTCTCGTCCGTCAAACTTCCGATTGAACTCCATGTACAAACGCCCTCGGTTTTGATAGATAGGTAATACACCATTTATCTTGGATGTGTTATCGGGAAAAAAATCAGAGAAAGATTTTATCGTCTCTTGTCCCAACACTGTTACCGAATATAAGAAAGTGATACATATATAAAAGTATCTCATTGCTTGTGATTTTTCATATTTTCAATAAGTTTATTGTAACGTGAGCGCACGTAGTTATTTAACTCAATTTGGTTTGCATTGTCGTCCAATGACGAGAGTGTCTGTTCTACTTCATGCATTAATTCATCTTGAGTCATTACATCCTTAGAGTTCGTTAATTGCTTTTGCATGCGCTCAAAGGCATGCTGAAGAGCCTGCATACAACCATCGTATAGTTTGTCCATAGCTGCTTGGCGATCTGCTCGTATACTTTCGGTGAGGCTATGACTGAATAGCCACGTTGGTGGAGTAAACACGTAGCGTTGCAAAAAACGCAGTGCTTTCTGACAATAATCTCTTGTCTCTGGCACAGACAAACCGTTCACATATCGATTGCCACCGAAGTGAGCTATGACATGTTCCACCCACTGGCAATAATGTTCCACCATAGAGATATACCGACCGTGCATTATCTGCCGCTCAAGAAGTGTTTTAGGCTGCCAGATGTGGTGCAGAGAGCATAAATATCTGAGATTATCAATGCCTTGTGAGTTGACAGCCACATGGTCATTACCGAGATCTTCTTGCTGTGACCGCACATCGCGCATGTCATAAAAAGCCAATTCGGGACATTGCTGCTTACACCTGTCATACCAGCGTTGACGATTTAGCTCTTGTTCTTCAGGGGTATCACCTCTAAAAATACGATAACCCCATTCTATTGCCCAGCGGTCATAGGAACCAATTTGGATACGTCGGTTCTTAAAATCCACCTTGTCACCTGGTCTGAGCGCATAGTTAAAGCGTGCATAATCCATAATAGAACTGCCCATGCCGTGTTGAGACAAATAACTATTGCTACGTAAACTGTCTATAGAAGCGTGACTACTGCCACTGTAGTTGTGTTCCAATCCCAACGAGTGTCCTATCTCATGGGTGATAACAAGTTTGACCAACTCTCGTTGCAAGCGCTCTGGAAGAATGGGCTTGCGAGCCTCAACATCAACTGCACCGCACTGGGCAAAATACCAATTTTGCACCAAATTTATAACACTGCTGAACACGCCCACATGGCAAGCCATAATCTCGCCAGCTCGTCCCTCGCAGGGTGTAGGTCCGTAAGCGTTGTTCACACCTGCTATTTTCCACGAGATGAAAGGATATCGGCTATCGTATATACAAAAGTTAGGATCTTCCTCTGCCGTGGGAGCCAAGCGCGCATCAATGGCATTTTTGAATCCAGCCTGCTCAAATGCCACGCGCCACTCACGCACAGCCTCAATAATACTCTGCTGATACATTCGAGGGAAATGCCGATCCACATAAAAAACAATGGGCTTGACTGGTTCAACCAACTCGCCGCTAAAATAGCGCTCGTGGTCTTCTGGCTTTATTTCCAATCTCCATCTCTTAATAATGGGCACTCGTTCCACCTTTCCACTATCAAGCATCATGCGCTTGTTTATTTCAAAAAAGGTTTTATTGTCACCCCGTCGAACTATCATTGGAGTTTTCGGCATTAATCTTATGCACACACCTGTCTTCCAGTTGCCTTTGTATATGGGATTTTTGCCTTGACCAGCCATGTTCAAGCTGGTATACGTACGAGCAATACGTAGCAATAGGCAGTCGTTTCTACCTTGTACCTGCTCCACACTGTCCTTAGCCGTGTCACGCTGGCTCACTTTCATGTCATAGTAGGCTGGTTCAAGGGCAAAAAGTGTAAAACTTTTCAGCGTCTCTCCTATCTCAATAAGAGTCATGCCATCTTGCTCGGCGACAATGGGTAGTTTTTTATACAATCGCTCGCGGGGTGTTTGCAACGCTATCTTACTAATGTCATCAGTAGGATTAGTAATTATCATGGCGTGCTGAGGGTCTGTCATACAAACATAGCTATTATGCTTATGTAGCTTTATAAACAGTGGTCCTATGAGGTCACCCGCATAACCATATTTAAGTTCAGTAGACCGATTAGGGCGTTCAGGGGCTTGAAGAATAGTAGTAGTGATACTATATTCGCGATCGAACAACGTGTCAGGGATAGCCCAATACATCTTGCCACCTACTTCATAGGTATCAAACATACCATGTATAACATGCGATTGCGATGAGAAAAAACCAGTATATTGATGTTGCCCACTCACTGGAAGCAAGCGAACAAACACTAATATGACGGTCAAAAACACTAATCGTTTCATATGATTATTTATAAAGAGGGACAAGCATCTATCCATTCGCCCTAATTCCTTTGCTCGCTTTGACAACACAACTCTAACATAAAAAGTAAGGTGTCAGAACAGACAAAATTTTACCTTCTTTTATTCGTGATTATAAGTGATATCAATAATTTTACCAAAGCTATTGGCTGGATCGTCAAATATAAAGCTACTCTTTTCAGCACGTTCCACATCACCAGCTACATTGAGCCTGAGTTCACCTATATAGCCCTTGCCATTATCTGTATTAATGCCAAAGCCCAATATCATACCCAATCCATTATCGGAATCATTAGCTTCACGAAATTTCAAACAGGCTATTTTGGCGCTGGTACTCATCTCGTAAGTATAGATAACCTCCACTTTTTGTCGTTCCATATCTATGCGATACACACTGTTACCTGCAGCCATGAATACAAAGTGAGCAGAGAATGCGCTTGAAGCAGCAAAGCGAGCCGTTCCCAAATCAATCGTTGGAGGGAGGGAAACTGAATATTTTCCTTTACACATAGGCTCGTTATAATCGGCACTAAACATATAAACCGTCAACATAGAGGAGCCATCGGTAGTCATCATAGCATATGCATACTTGCTGCCGCTTCCCCCATTCACGATATCAAGCAACCTATTTGCTTCGTCAATATGATGAGGATCGAACGCATAGTTACCCTCGGTATCCTCATTCAGTGCTCTTAAGACCAATGGTTTATTGTCTTTCCACTGACTACCCGATCTAATAAACTTAGACTTATAAAATGAGGTCATGACATAATCGTTCATGGTCGAGAAAATATTTCCAATACGGAAACTTTTTGTTTCGGGATTGTAAACCAGCGCATAGCTACCAAACGTCACCAAACAAGAAGGTCTAAATACCTCACGTTTGGTATTCTCGCCCTCAACACGTGTGTCGAAAATCGAATAAGGAACACAATATCCATCATCGTATGCAAAGTAAGCTTTTTTGTCGGTCACAAATATCTCACCTTTCTTTTCCATTCTGTAATAGGACAAATTTACAGGAATGCTTTTGAGTGCGTTCTCGAACAATATCTTGTTGGTTCCGTACTTTATCTTCAACGTACTCGGATCAAAAGTAGTTATTTCTCTATTAGTGGCAATTGTAAGATTTGCGAAAGTGGTCGTAAACGGTGGCTGTCTGTAGCCATACTGTCCTCTCGCTGCTATTGCAACGGGCTTACCAGTGAGTGTGAGCGGTTTTCCAGTCTCAGATTTGAATACATCGGTATAGGCGAAAAATCCATCTGCATCACCTTCAACAGCCCCCACCATGGCTTGTTGAGTAGCAGATTCTTGCAACACGAGCCACGCAGGATTAAGTGGTTTGATGACAGCTACTTTACCAAGCTTATACCATTTCTGACCAGTTTTAGCATCCGTCACTATAAGCATCATGCCAATACTCTCGGGATTGTTAGGTTCCACCTTCACATCGCACGCCTTACTGGTGGCATACGGTTCATAATCGATAATTCGCTCTGAACCGATTTTCGCATCTCTTTTGAGCTTAAGCCACTCAAATGCAAGATTGGTCTCACTTTGTACCAATGTTTGTGTCAGCTTAGGCGTAAGTGTGACTACCAAAGTGTCCGTTTTAGGCATACGTACCTTTGCTTCGGGTATCTCTATTTCAAGGTCATTAACACTACGATAATCGTAGTTTCCCTTGTCGTCATAACAACCATTGGCAAATACCACTATCACGAACCCTACGATAACATTATATATTTTTTTCATTGGTTTTATTTCAATTATAATTATTATTTATCTTGCGCCTCTTCTGGGAAAATATCATTACCCTTGTCATCAACTATGGGGGCGTGAGTTTTCTTGTATTCTTTATAGGCAGCAATAACTTTTTGCAAGGCACTATTACTGTCATCGTCTGATCTTATTTTATCAAAAGTACAGCCCAAAACATCCATGATGTAACAATACTTTGGCACGCTAAAATCGCCCCAACCTTGCCATGAGAAGTCCCACCAATTGTCGGGCTGGGTGATGCGCCACACATAATTCACTATAGTCTGGCTGTCATTGACAATACCCTTAAGAAACTGATGACTGGAATTTTGGTTGTCAAACACCAAATTACAGCCATAAGCCTTATTGCCCGACTTGTATGGTGGTCGCTTCACTTTAATGCAGAAACTCTGCGTAGTTCCATCAAGTTTGCTGAAAGTGTACATGGGCTCAATCTGTATTTCCATCGTATTTTCGTATTCTTTATTAACCGTCTGCTTAACACAGAAATTCCTGTTCACTGTGAGCAAGTCGCCTTGTATTCGCACACGGAAACTGTCTGTGCGATAAGGCTGGCTTTTTAACATGACGTAATCAGTATCTACCAGTTCACCATAAACTACTTTGTAGTCAAAATTGATGCGTGGTTCCTGTCTATACAACTCTATTTTCTCTTCCTCGCAGCTTACAAAAAAGCATAACGAAACTATAACAGTTATAAATATAAATATGTGTTTCATAATGGATATTACTTGTTGGTGTTATTACCGAATATTATTTCGTTATCAGGCAAAGGAATTTGATACTGCTTGGTAGTCATTTTTTTCACACCACATCCATAATATGTACTATAGGCATGACTTTTAAGGAAGAAGAACAACTGCCCCTCTGCAAAATATTCCTTGCGGTATTCTTTCATTATCTCATTGATACGGCGTGTTTTTGAGTTATCCTCAAGAGAACTTACATCTATGTCATCATATCCTGTTACATGTATTTCTTCGCTGTAAGGTATGCCTCTGGCCATGCGCACTGCATTGAGTGCATCCACACTTTCCTGAGCATTAGAAGCACATTCAGCCAAAATATAATACATTTCGGGTAAGCGGATAAGTGGTATGGCGTTAGCTCCTTGGTAACCATAAACATTGAGCAACGGCTCTTGATTATACTTTTTGCAAAAAGCGAAGACGTGACTCTCATCCCATCCGAATGCTACGGCATTTTGCCGCCAGTCTGATGTAATACCCTCGTACACCTTAACCATCATATCACCAGTGGTTCCAAATCTATCTTTGGTTGTAGCATTGTTACCATTGAGATCCATCATCATGTGGTTATTGTCGAGTACCGTGAACAGCTTGTCTACACTAATTCCAAAGATTTGCTCGCCGTAGCGTATGGAATTGTAGTTGGATAAGGTTTGTGTTTTGTAGAGTTTAAATGCATCTGATGCCGCTATCACCTCACGAGCCTTTGTTACAGCGTTTTCTTTTTGCCCTGCGTAGCAATACACACGAGCCATCATAGCCTTCACCGCATACACATTCATCCTAAACTCCCGGTTGCTCAAAAAAGCTGTACGCTGATCTTCAGGGGTAAAAAAGTCGCGCGAGTCTTTCTCTTCTAATAACTTCTCTGCAACCTTAAGGTCTTCCAAAATTTTCGCCACTACCTCATTAGCGGGTAGCACTGGAGTGGGCTCATTATCAAATGTGGTCTTATATGGTATAGCCAAATCTTTGGGACGTTCACTGTATATTGGTCCATAAAGACGCAACAAGTCAAAGTATAGGAATGCTCGCAAGCCCAAAGCCTCACCTTTGATCACCTCACGATAGCCAGGCGAAGTAAGCTCGTTACCTCGTTGATCCACTTCATACAATAAATTGTTCAAGTTGGCGATAAGATTATACTGCTTCTCATATATACCATTACGTTTGTCTAAAAACTGATTATTATAATCGAACACCATGGATTGGTCAAATACGTTCATGTTGTTGCGAATGGGATAATCGCAATACAGACCTGCCAGCTCATCCAGATAGGCGTATGATAAATCACCAGCATATAAACTTGTGGAACCCATCATGAGATATACACCAGTGAGGGCATCTTTGAAACCTGCTTCTGTATCGAACATCTTGTCATTGGGTATATAGGTTTTGGGAGATACATCCAACCAATCATTGCACGAGGTGAATCCTCCTGCAAGAACGACCCATACCACTATATATAAAGATATCTTGATTTTCATATTGTCTTGTTTTTAGAATGCTACGTTAAGTGAGAATGTGAATTGGCGAGAGAAAGGGTAGTCCAAACCACGCTCACGCTTTACGGACGATAGGTAGAACAAGTCTTCCATGGTAAATCCGAGCTTGGCTGAACTCACTCCCCAATGCTTGATAAATTTAGTATTTGTTGTATCCATGCGATAGAACATAGATAGAGTGCTGCCTTGAAATACATTCTCATCCATTACAAAGCGAGATGTGGCCATAGTACCAGCCCCATGAGCATTGAGAGAGCGATACATGGCATGATTGCCAGGACTCTGCCAGCGCATCTGCATCACTCGTCGGTCAGCGTTGTAGGCAAGATTGGCGTTCTCAACTTTGTCAACCAAAGTTTGATTGTATACCTGTCCGCCAAACCTGTAGCGAAAACTCACATCCACACCCCAACCCATATAAGTAAACGAGGAATTGATATATCCTTGCCATGTAGGCTCGGTATTACCAAAAGGAATAGCGTCTGCTCCTGTATAACCTGTCTGATTGGTAAGCTCACCATTTCTTTTCACTAATATTTCGTCACCAGTGGCTGGATCTATTCCCAACGATGGTACCACCCATATGCTCGACATAGAATAGCCTTCTTCATAACGGGGCAACGGACTGTCTTTAAGTTGGTTTGTGCTTACCTCATTGATGTGTCGCATGGCCTCAGATATTTCCACCAGTTTGTCTTTGTTATGTGAACCATTTAACGTCACAGTCCAATAGGCTTGTTTGTCCGTGTTACGATAGGGAATAGCGGAAAGGCTTATCTCCCATCCCTTATTCTCTATCTTGCCAAGATTTTCTGGATAAGAAGTGAAACCGATTGAAGGAGCCAATGTAATGTTAGTGATGAGATTATCGGTCACCTTTCGGTAGTGTTCTATACGAGCGGTGAACCGATGATCAAACAATCCTAATTCGAGCGCAAAGTTTGTGTTGCGGGTAGTCTGCCACTTCAGATTCTCGTTATGCATAGCTAAGATAGACGCTCCCGTTCCATCAGACGACAGATAAGGTAGCAACAAGGAATAATTGTAGTAACTATGCGCTTGATAAGGTGAAAAGCCCTGTGATCCAGTAGTACCATAAGTTGCACGCCACACTAAGCCTGAGATGAATGACACGTTCTGCATGAAATTTTCTTTCTTCATATCATAGCGCAATCCCGTAGACCAAAATGGTGCCCAACGATTGTTCTTGCCAAACTCTGACGACCCATCAACACGTGCGTTAAAGTCTACAGAATATTTGTACTTGTATGAATAACCTCCACTGAGTACACATCCCACTGATCGACTCGTGCGCTCGCCACCTGTAACCTTTTCATTATATTTCTTACCAAAGAGTAAATCGTCCATATTATCATTAGGAAACCCTGTCACATAGGTACCATATGAATTAATGTTGTGTTCCTGAAAACTCATGCGTGCGTTAGATGTGATGTAATGATCTCTGAACTGTTTGTTCCAACTTGCAGTGAAATCAAGTCCCCAATTGATTCCTTCATTCTGGATGCGCCGATAATCTCCCTTGAGCGTGGGGTCACTGATATTATCAAATGCAGTGTGCTGGGCTGGGCGAAATATATCATGATGCCCTACACTCTTAGACAGTGAAAAAGCTCCTTCCATGCGCCAGTCGTTGGTGGGTCTGTACTCCACCTTAAAGAGTTCGCGTACGGTGAAGTTGGTGGCACGGTTCTTGCTATTGAAAGTGGTGTTAAACAATGGGTTAGCATAAGTGGCTATCCCCATGTTAGTACCATTGAAATCGTCCATATTTTTCTTCATATTACCATTTTCATCGTATGGACTGAGATAAGGATTGAGTTTGGTATATTGACTGAAACTGCCATAATTTGACTCATCGGCCTTAGAATTATCAATCGTGATACTGTTCTTCAGCAACACCTTTTTGAATTGATATTGAAAATCAAGCATACCCGTAAGTACGTCACGACCACTATTTTTCATCACCCCATGTGAACTATTGTACCCCACATACATGCGATATCGTAGCGCATCATCGCCCCCTTCAAGCGTAACTGTATGTCGTTGCTGCAGAGCTGTACGCAGAGGTTTGCTCAACCAGTAAGTATCTACACCTGAAAGTACATTGCGTAGCTTAGACTGATAGAGACGCCACTTCTCCAGTGTCTGACCACCCTCAGTATATACGCCAGCTTTCAGCTCGATATCAAGTTTCTCTTGTGCATTCATCAAATCGTAGCCTGTTAAATCTGGAGCCTCCATACGTAACTCTCCGCCATAGGTCACCCATATACGTCCTGGTTTAGGTGTCTTGCTTTCAATCACTATCACACCGTTAGCAGCACGTGAACCATAGATGGCGGTGGCTGCGGCATCCTTCAGAATAACAATAGAACGTACGCGATCGGGATCAAGGTCATTCAGTGTTTGAACACTAATTTCAAAACCATCCATAATAAGTAATGGTTGGTTGGCATAAGTCTCATATTCACCTTGCACTGTAAGCACGTTGGTCTTTGAGCTAAGATCCATGTTGGCTCCACCACGCATACGCATATCGGGCAGACTATTAGGATTGGAACCAGCCATAATGTTGTCCATGATATTCAGACCGGGGGTCATTGCAGCGATAGACTTGGCCACATTATTGGTACTAAACTTCTTAAGTTCCTCACCCTTGATAGTCACTGCCGATCCTGTAAAGCCCTCTTTCTTGCGATTAAACATACCCGTTACCACTACATCGTCTAATCGGCGACTGTCCGTGTGCATCACAACTTTTACAGAAGCAGACGGCGTTATCAGAATCGTTGCCATGCCAATATAACTAATTTTCAACTTGGTATCAGAACGTACGTTTTTCAATTCGAAGCGTCCCTGCTCATCGGTAGCAGTACCGTTCTTGGTTCCCTCAACTTGTACACTTGCACCTATGACTGGCAATCCGTCCTCTGCAGATATTATTAAACCTTTTACAGAGGAGATTATCCGGTTGTCCTCACCTTTCTGAAGCACAGATTTGTTGGCTTCGTTACGTGAATGCGCATTAGCCACTTGCATACCATTGACACAAGTCAAGGCTATCAATGCCGTAATTAAAAATATTTTATTTCTCATGAACCTATAAGGGTTTGGGTTAAAAAATAGCAAATCAACAACATTAGAGACTTACCTCTAACAACATCGTGTATGTATAGACTAAGCTGCTTATGCTTACCGTCCTTATCCACTTCGAATCATCTTATTTATAGTATTTATAAAATTTAATATTTAGTTTATAATTTATCTATTTAATTTATATGAGCAGTAATGCGTATCATAATAAGGAACTAAACAAGGCTAAAGAAGCTATGCTTCATCAGTTCAGAAAAATACAACAGATTAGTAGGTTTTCGTCACTTAAATGCTTATATTTGCAAATATATGTTATTTCTTTTAATTTCCAAGATTTATTTCATATATTTTGAAAATATTTTTTCAAATTCCCATAAAATTTCATAAATATACGTTATATATCTAAAATTATAAAGTTTTATCATTCAATGTATGGCCAACAGAAGACAGCAATAATTTTACTTGAAGCACATATTGAGCTGCTGTATTTATTTGATAATTAGAAGGAAACAAGCAAAAAAATGAATGATATTTTTACAACGAAAGACACCAACCATACAACGCATGTAAACTTTCAGGTACGCTGCATGGAAGGAAATTAAATGCCGAATTTTCTTTACAAAGTGCCTCTCAAAACTCGCGTGTAAACAACCAACACTAAAGTTGGTCGCAAATACGCTAATTATGAGCAACGTTCTTAACTTATTGTTATTGAATGTGTTATACTTATGTCGTCTCTTTTCTTTCGTATTTTTACCGTTGCTTGGCGGTTAAAGCATTGTTCTAAGTTTGTTATTTGCATGCTTTAATGCTACTATTGCATGTGAATAATGCCCTTGATACATGTTTCCAAGGACATCAACTCAATGTTCCAGCGTAAACAGGTGTCAGATTTGGTAAAATCAGCGTAATTTTGTCTATTGCTTGCCTATTGAAATTTTCTATTTTGAAGATTTTCAATGGTCGTTTTTTGGTAAAATGATAGGACAAAAACAACGAATCTTCTTACCAAGAAAGGTAAAACTTTTTACTTTCATAGGCACGCTTGCTGAAACTGTTGGCGTTATTCCCTGCGAGATATGCAAGGCTGTGTAGTTACCTCACCTCGGAAAGTAGAGGCAGGAAGTCCGTCACCATTGACAAGATTGGCGCGAGTGTACGGTTGCCAACCGTAACGCACAAAGCGAGGTTCCCTGACCTTGTCGGATTGAAGAATCACTAACTGACCTTTGATCTCTGCATGGGCAGGATAAAACAAACCATCGTATTGGGCTATCTCAAAACCATCAACAGGCTTACCGTCAGAAGTAGAAAGCTTGTTAGCATCATTAAACGACACAGCGACCTTGCTCCCCGCCTCACGCCAAGCACACTTAAACAGCGGACCACACGGCATGAGTGGACGATGATAGGTGTCTGCCAATGCCCACCGAGCCAGTCGCTCGCCTATCGCCTGTTTATGGATTGGATGCACATTGAGCGAATCACCAAGGTCGGAAGATACTGCCATGCCCGTGTTGGGAATTTGCTGCATCAACCTTCGCTGACTGTCACGGAACCAAGTCCACGACGGTCGGTTCAGACTTGATAGCTGCACAAAATAAAACGGCATGCTGACATTGTTCCAATACTGCCGCCAAGAATCGACCAACAGCTTGAACAGCGTTTCGTGTGCCTCGATGTTATGGGCGTTCGACTCGCCTTGATACCAAGTCACCCCCTTGACAGTATATCGCTCCAAGGGCAAGATACCGCTCTCGAACAAGTAACAAGGCTCGTACGGATGCCTTACGCCTGCTCCCTTTGCTTGTGCGATGTTCTTGGCAGCCCGTTGTCGCACCCACGGCTGAATGAAGTCGTTGTGCAGCCAGTTGTTGAGAATAGCAGGGAAACGTGACTCCAATGTATGCCGATCAATCCAAGACTCTGTAGGCGAACCACCCACAGCATTGCAGATAATCCCCACAGGTACTTGCAAACTGTCGCGCAACATACGACCGAAATAATAAGCCACAGCCGAAAAATTTCGCACCGCATCGGGTGACGCAACTGTCCATGACGAGGGACGATAATACTGCAAATGGTTCAATGAATCAAGTACCGACTTGTTCCACTCCACATCAACCGCCTCCCAGTTGGGTTTCATGTCGTAGAGACGCAAATCCTCATCACCAGAAAGGGGAATATCCCGCTGGGCTGTAGCGGCTTGGCGCATCATGAAAGCCATGTTCGACTGTCCAGAACAAAGCCACACTTCGCCTATCGCCACATGGCGGAAGATACGCTTTTGCTTACCCGCACTTACTGTGAGTGTCGTGCTTCGCTCGGCTTTCTGAGGCGCAAAGGTAACCTGCCAGTTGCCCAACTGGTTGGCACGAGTTGTTTGGTACAGACTTCCCAATTTTACTTTGACTGTCTCTCCTGCATTGGCTATACCATGAATCGTTATGGGTACACCTCGCTGCAATACCATATTGTCGGTATAAATGGCTGGCAGGTGCAAGCCACCGTAATTACCCGTAATGCTGCCATAAACCACTTTTGCCATAACACCAGCACCTTCTACGTTGGGATGTAAGGCATCGGGCAACAAAAAAGGATAAGGATATAAAGGCGCATGAAAATCAATAAGCTCACTTCCACTGATCTCTGCCACTGTTTCAATGCTTGCCTGTATCTGCTCGTGCCATTGTTGCGTTCCTGAGATAAAACGCGGATGCCTGTGCGCTATAGGTGACAATCTTGCCAAAATGATGCGCACCTTTGGGTTGACTTGACGAAGTGAGTCGATAAGAGCCAAATAATCGGTCACAAATTCGTCACGATAATTGGGCCAGTTTCGTGGGTCGGTGTCATTGATGCCTAAATGAATAACGGCAATATCGGCGTGAAATGCCATGGCGTCGCAGAACTCTTGCTGCTTGAAATAAGGACGATGACCATGTCGAAGTAAGGTAGCTCCGGGTTTTCCAAAATTCCCAACGAGATATTTATTACCCAACATCGCCTGAAGCTGTGCGGGATAAGAGTCATTATCACGATTGGCAATACCCGTACCGTATGTAATGCTATTGCCCACGCAAGCCACACGAACTGGTGGCACTGTTGGCTTGGCATCTGTGTGAAAGACAACGAAGCACGAAAATAAAAGCAAACATGCTAAAAGTAGCTTTGACTGATGATTTTGAGGACGCATCGTGATGAATTGTTGTGTACGCATTTTGTTAGGTTGATGAAGTTTGTAGGAATGCCACAAAACGACAGTAGGTGCTCAAAATGAAACGTTTAGTTTTCATCTTGAACACCTACACATTCGAATGATTAATGGCAAGCGCCTATGTTATACTTGCTGAATTTCATAAATTCTGCCACCATAGCCAGGAATTTGTGCCACAAACGGCACGGAAGCTGACCACTCTGCACGCTGTTCTTGGTGCGTCAATAGGTCGACCGCCTTGCATGTACCCTGCCGCATGTGCAGAAAGTCGAAAGCATGTTGAGGTATGTTGACATGCACCCGCTGCTGATTGGGCGAGAAATTCACGACAATCAACAAGAGTTGCTCTGCCGATTGACGCAAGAAAACATACTGCTCATCGGGGTTGAACAATGCCGAGTGCTGAGTGTTGGCATACATCAAGTCGAAGAACTGTCCTTGCGCAATAGCTGGCTGATGACACAATTGCAGAATTTTCTGATACACTTCGGAAAGGCGTTGGCTTCGCTTGTCCATTTTTTCTCTTTGATAATAACCTTCGATGATAGATTTTACCGCCCAGTAGTCGAATATGGTCGTTCTGCCGTCAAGTCCACTGAATCCTTCTGCATCCATGCCTCGCTCGCCAAACTCCTGTCCAGCATACACCATGACAGGATTGGTGTGCAGCCATGCACATACCATGAAAGCCGGCAAGGCACGCTCAGCACTGCCACAAAAAAAGTCGCTGGCAATGCGTTGCTCGTCGTGGTTTTCCAAGAAATAGAGCATCTTTGGCAAAATATTATCCACAGATTGCCATTGGCGGGTAATGTGATGGGCGGGACGTTTGCCACACACAATGTCGCGCAAACAGTCGTACATGCCCACCTTATCATATAAGTAATCAAATCCCGAAGCGATATACGCCCGATAAAGGGTGGGATTGTACACCTCGCCAATAATCATGACGTGAGGATAGGTAGCCTTGAGCTTACCAATAGCGTACTGCCAAAAAGCCGTTGGCACCATCTCTGCCATGTCACAGCGAAAACCGTCCACTCCCTTAGAAGCCCAAAACAGCAGAATGTCTGTCATCTGTTGCCACGTGTCGGGCATGGGGTCGAAATGTTCGCTGCATCCACCAGCATCGGTGTAATCAATGCCATAGTTCAGCTTGACGGTCTCGTACCAATCATTAGCTGAGGGCGAAGCATTAAAACAATCGTTACCCGTACATTTGGCAGGATATTCACGATAAGGTTCGCTGGCATCCTTGCACAAATCAATGGCTGGTTCAAAGGGATAGCCTGGGCAATAATAAAAATTGTTGTGAATGTCAAAGTGTTTGTTTACATCATCGTTCTCCCCCAAGTCTCTCACTCCCTGAGGTTTGCAAATGGAGTGGTATTGCCGTGCCACATGATTGGGGACGAAATCAATAATCACCTTCATGCCTGCCTTGTGCGTACGCTTCACCAAAGCCTCGAACTCATCCATGCGCTTCGGCACCTGCACGGCAAGGTCGGGGTCAACATCATAATAGTCGGTAATAGCATATGGCGACCCAGACTTTCCCTTCACAATGGCTGGATGTTGGTGAGGGATGCCGTAGGTAGAATAATCGGTTGTCGTTGCATGGCGAACGATGCCCGTGAACCACACATGCGTGACCCCCATGTCGTGAATACGATTGAGCACGGTCGTGGTGATGTCGTTCATCTTCCCCACTCCATTCTCTTCCAGCGTTCCATGGGGTGTGCGAGTCATGTTTTGATTGCCAAAAAGGCGAGTAAAGATTTGATAGATTTGCATGTAATCTTTCCTTATTCCTCCCTGTGAGGAGAGTTGTTTGTCGATAATGTTAACGTTGTTGAGAGGTAAGAATAGAGCTTTGTCATCCAGCCAACAGGCAAGATGACAAAGCTCAATACAGTTTAGATACTTCGTTCGTTTAGATGCCGTGGACTGTCACTTCCTTGCTGATGCGTCCAATCATGCCCTGCAAAGCCTTGCCAGGTCCACATTCGGTAAAGTCGGTAGCTCCATCGGCAATCATGTTCTGTACCGTTGTTGTCCAACGAACACTACTTGTAAGTTGGGCGATAAGGTTTGCCTTAATCTTGGCTGCATCGGTATAAGGTTTCCCATCTACATTCTGGTACACAGGACATTGAGGCGTATTCACCGTGGTAGCCTCTATCGCCTTTTGCAACTCGTCTTTGGCAGGCTGCATCAATGGCGAGTGGAAAGCACCTCCCACCTTCAAAGGCAACGCACGCTTGGCTCCCGCAGCTTTTAGCTTTTCGCAAGCCTCCTCAATGCCTTCTTTATCTCCAGAGATAACCAATTGCCCTGGACAGTTATAATTAGCAGGAATGACTACTTTGCCTTCTTTGCTCACCTCTTGACATATCTCTTCTACCTTTTCATCTGGCAGTCCAATGATAGCAGCCATGGTACCCGGTGCCACCTCGCATGCCTTCTGCATTGCCATGGCACGAGCATAAACCAATTTAAGACCGTCTTCAAAGCTCAATGCACCAGCTGCCACCAATGCAGAAAACTCGCCCAAAGAATGACCTGCCACCATATCAGGCTTGAACGCATCGCCCATACAGAGTGCAGAAATGACACTGTGCAAGAATACGGCAGGCTGTGTCACCTTGGTTTCCTTGAGTTGCTCATCGGTACCATCAAACATGATGTCGGTGATACGATAGCCCAACACCTCGTTGGCTTTATCGAACAACTTCTTTGCCGTTTGGTTATTTTCATAAAGTTCTTTTCCCATTCCTACAAACTGGGATCCCTGACCGGGAAATACAAATGCTTTCATACTTGTTTTTTTGTTTGATTAAATCTAATGTAAGCAGATGCGCCAAGCTAATGGCGGTCTACAAATTTTCTAATACTCATAAAGAAACAACCTGCCTCAATGTGAGACATGGCTGCAATTCGTTTTAATATTTTATAGGGCATGCGTTGATGATTCAACCTGCGCACAATATAATAAAAACCTACCGTATTGAACACACCTATCATGATTACCACCAGCAGTTGGACAGTAGCAGAAGCTCCTAACTGATAAGAGATAAACCACCACAACACATTAAAGGCATTGAGTGCCAATACCGACACGGTAGTACCGATATGCGAGAAGCCTATCTCTATAAACAAATGGTGAAGATGCGACTTGTCTGGATGGAATGGAGAGCCTCCCCTCAACATGCGTAGAAACATGACACGCAAGGTGTCGAAAACTGGAATGGACAGAGCAGAAAGCGTAAAAGCCACTACCCCCATGTTAGGATAATTATAGGCCACCATGGATTTGGTTTCCAAAATATGAAAAACAAAAATACTCATGAGTGTACCCAGCATGAGCGTTCCACTGTCGCCAATGAACATCTTTGACGTTTTGCCGAAAACGTTGTGCAGGAAAAAAGGAAACAAGGAAGCCACACATATCCAAGCCAGCACGGTCATCGACCCATAACCCGATGTCATGAAGGCATAACCGAAGAGGGCGCAAACGAACATGCAAAATCCTGACGAAAGTCCATCTACGCCATCAATCAAGTTAATGGAATTGATGATGCCGACACCCACAAACGAAGAAAGCGCAATGCCAACATATTCGTTCATCTGGTGTATGCCAAAGGCGCCATGAAAATCGTCAATAAATTTATGCTCGGTAGATATCAAGAACAAGATTACGCAGAACTCGACTATCAGTCTTAACCATGCGCTCAATCCTATGAGATCATCCAACGTGCCTAAATACATCATCACCGTAATGGCAACGAACGCAGGAAAGAAAATATAACTGTCAAAGACTGCACTCGTCAAGCCCACACCCAACACAACTCCCCAAAAGACAGCAATACCACCCAATACGGGAACAGGTGCTTTCTGCAGCTTGCGGGCATCGGGATTGTCAACCATTCCTTTTTGTTTGGCAAGTTTAACGATTAGGGGATGAATCCAAGTCACCAACGCAAACGCACTGATAAAAGGAATGACAATGCCTAAAAAAAGAAACTTCAAATTCATAATGTTCTCTACTTAAAATCTTGTTCGCTTGATGCCACTTTTCAAATAACCAGGAATGTTGTAGATGGTCTCGTGAGGAAACATGAAGAAGTTACGCAGGATTTTACTCATATTTCCAGTAAAAGCCTTACATCGGCGTACATAATAATTCTTTGATTTACTTTTTGTGCGTACATCGTGATAACCAAAGTTTCCCGAATCCAACACATAGCGCAGCACCTGTTTGCCCATGTCCTCATACCTCCCGTTATATAGTGGCATCTTGTCTTTGGGGTATCCCAAGAAGTCAACAGCCATGGCGGCAAACACTTTCCATATCTTCTCAATGCCCAAATATGTTACGTCATGCGCCAACTGCTCTTGATCAATATCCGTATGGTGCGCATAAAGCAGGCGCATCCAGTCGGCTATCTGCCTCAAACCTATTCCGCCACTAAAATAATGTCTTGTCAAGTGTACAAAGACAAAGACAAGGTCCAACCGCAAGGGAGGCAGCACAGCAAAGCCACCCCCTACACAGACCTTTCTTTCCTTCTCCTCACGAAACATTGCATCACACCAAGCGGGGAATCGACGTTCCAAGGTTTTATTCACATACGCATTGATGCGACCATGCAGCTCCACCACTACATGACGATACTGAAAGACTGCCTCCATTGTATCGGTGGTGAGTGGCTCTATCATCTTCATATTTTGTTGACACAACTTGTAAGCCTCGGCTATTTGTTGCGGGTCGGAAATATATAGGTCAACATCTCCCGACTGTCTTGAAAGTGGGTCACGATAGTTTTGTGCCACCCCTTGTCCTTTCAGCAAGACAGGCACAACACCAATGTCTTCCAGCAAGCGATACATCTCGGGGATGGCAGCGTTCATCGTTTCGTTGTTCTTCCTGATGGTGAGCACATACGTTATCAGCTTCATCTTCAATGGCTGAGGCAACTCTGCTTCTCTCAAAAGCGAAATACCATCAGACACATTGCCTACAACAGCTTGTTTCTCTGCAATGCCTAACACGGCTTTCCTGTCTATATGCTTACCTACAAGGACATCTTTGTGGGCAATCTCTCCCCACACTCCTGCCTTGTACAGTTCAAGGAAAACTTTTTCTGTATCCGTAAATGTCGTCATTTGTAATTCTTATTTTGCACAAGCTGGAGATACAAGGCGTGATATGCTTCGTACATACTCACAGAAGAGAACTGCTCACATGCCTTTTGCTTGGCACGAAGCGGCTTGTCTTCCTCCTTTTCTGCTTGCAGGATTTTCTGTACCAAATCATCCGAACGTCCTGATTGATAATAGGTAATCTCATCATCTGCATATTTTTCTTTCATTCCTCGAATGTCTGCACATACTATCTTCTTTCCATACATGGCTGCTTCTGTCAGTGCCAGGCAAAAGCCCTCGCTCAAACTTGTCTGCACATACACGTCCATAAGTGGCATGTATCGATGTCCTTCGGGAACAAAACCCATGAGCATGACCCTGTGGGAAATGCCCAATTCAGCACACCGACGTTGAAGAGGCAAGCGCAAGTTTCCTTCACCAATCACCAACAGGCGAAACCTGTCTGGCAACTGCGCAAGGGCTTGTATCAACTGTTCCACTCCCTTTATCTTCACCAAAGAGGCACATGTACCTATGAGCGTGTGACCTGCCTTGAATTGCTGCACTTGTTCTTCTTCCTTAGCGGACAGCCTACCTTGTGGCATGTCAATACCATTGTAACAACGCGCCAGTTTCTGTGCGTTCACCCAGCGTGAATAATAATCAACGGCATCATCGCTGAGCACCACTACCTTATCCAACGTCCTGACAGAAGCCAAAAACAACAGACTGAAAAGAGAGCCTGCCATTCTGCCAAATCCCACCTGAAATTCCTCCCATATATAACAATGTACCGTGGTTACAAATTTTGTTTTCTTGCCAAACCACGGCTTGTAAAAGGTAAGATATAAATTGGGACGAATGCCATGGGCATGCACAATATCGTAGTGGGAAAAGTTAATGGGGCGGTATCCGTCTACCTTCTCCGTGGGAAAAGGAGGTTCAAAGATGTTCTCGTCAAAGTAAAACACCTTGCACTCATGACCATGTTCAACCATTTGCTTCGCCAGTTGCATGACCACCGACACGGGACCTGCGTGCCTCAACGCAGAAACCACATAAGCTATCCTCACTTTTTAATAACGCAGAAATGCTTTTTTAATTGTACAGCCACCCGAGCAAAATGCGGATGTTGGCACGCAGCCATATCTACCACCGTCACGCCTTTATAACTATTGAGCGTGTGCATACGCAACGGTTGGTTGGTTGTGGGAGATGAAAGTCGGCATACTTCATGAAATGCGAGTCTGCCAGTCTCATCTTTTGTTACCTGTTGTATGACGATGCCCTGCCCATAATAGAGTCTTCCGTCTTGTGCGGGACGATAAAGCATATCGTCACATTCAAAAAACGCTCCCGCATTGCGAGCCGTCTTGTTTGCAAAAACGTATGACTCATGTCGCACCTCCTCTCCTTGGGCATTGTAAACAAACGTATGCAATACAGGATTGTCATACGGCAAGTAAGTTCCCAACAGCATCTCCTCCCCAAACACATCCGTAAGAATGGCATCCGCCAAAGGTTGTGTCGACACTACTTTCTCTTTACGACAACTGTTCGTCTTCTGATCAAACTCATACAACGTAAGTCCTTCGCCAAAAAGATTTTCGGGCATAATGTACACTTTGTCATTCTTGCGCACGATGCAGGGAAAACTAAGGTGCCGTTCCACATCCAAGACAGGCATGAGCCTCTTCAACTCGAGTGTATTGCGCTCCACCGTCAACAATGATATGCGACCACGTCTCAAGTGTATGTCATAATCCTCTGCCAAAAGCAAGATTTCGTCATCAGTCACCTCCAACACAAAAGGGTCGGCAAACCATCGGTCGGCGTACAAATGCCGAAGCATACGAACAGAGAAAGATGCACCATGCACCAACTCCTCCAACGACTTGTCAGGAAATCCAATGTTCCATTGTTTCTCCCTCACAACATGGTTGTATATACGTTCCAAAAGCATCCGTAGAAGCGAGTGTTAAGTAAAGAAGCAGGCTTTTATAGCTTTATTTTCGCAGAAAGCGTTGGTACACCCAAGTTCTCACACTGTTGGGTAGCAAAAACTGTACGGTGCCACGCACCATATCATTGTATATCATCTTGGGAAGGGTTATGAGGCCGTGTTGCCACATCCACTTGTTCAAAGCAAGCACATCCTTGTAATACGCCATGCCACCTCTTCGTGCAAACTGGTCTCTGCCCGAACGCACATTCACCACAATGTCGGGAATGTTGCGAAACTTGCATCCAGCCTCAATCATGCGCGCCCAAAGATAATAATCTTCTTGCTTGAAATCCTGCTGATAATTGCCCGCACGCAGCAGTTCGCTTTTCTTCATGACAACCGTAACATGATTCACACCACACCGCGATTGCATAAACCGCTTGATACCCCTGTCGTCCAAAGGCAATATACGCTTGCTTACCACATGCTCGGGCGAGTCGACAAATTCGGTTATCATCCCCCCTACTACCGCCAACTCATGGTCTTCCTCAAAACATCTCATCTGCTTCTCAAAACGGTCGGGCAACGAAATGTCATCGCTGTCCATGCGGGCAAGATAATCATACTGTGCCTTTTCCACGGCAATGCGCAACGCTCCACCCAATCCTCTGTTCTTGTCCTGATAATAAGCATGCAAACCTGCAAACCGAGTTTTTGTCTTCTCCACCACATCTATCAATGACTGCGGTACAGGACCGTCGGCTATCAGCACAATCTCGTCTGGCACCAGCGTTTGATGAATGATGCTGTCCAAAGCCACCTGCAAATATTCAGGGTTGTCGTTCTTATAAATCGACATGATGACAGAAAACTTCAACTTACTCATGCTCTTTTATTTTATTAGTCCCAGCGTTCATAATTATCTACCAAAAACAAATCCTAACCGCATGGCATACAACGCCTTTGAGATATACACACAAAGGATAGCTATCATCACTGACAACAAAGGACTTATTAAATACTCCAATGCCACTAAGTTATTTTCAATCATATAATTGCCAAACATTTTAAGATTGAAAGGCATTATCAAGAAATAATGGATTACATAAATCTGCAATGTGTTCGTCCCTATCAAAGTTCCTATCCGCTTCAGCATACTTTTTACCCTTGAAGTTTTACCCTTGAATTGTTGTTCTAACCAAACAAACAAAGACAAAAAGAATAAACACAAAGGAGAACCTACTAAAGCCGTATATAGTTTTAACAATATTTCATTACCCCCCCCTATTCTATTAAGAGTTATTAACGAAGCGAGACTCAATATTGCAAACACAGGTATCAACTTATTGACCTGCCAATGCCGCCATTCCTTGTTTTTCAAAAATACACCTAATGAAAAGAAAGGCCACAAAGCCCACAAATGGTCGGTGGATAAGGTGGTCCCCACCTCAGTACGCCTAAAGTAGAAATGAAGTACCATCAGCAACACTTGCACAATGACAGCTCCGTCAATGAAAGGCAGGTGTAACTTTCGTATCACATACAACAGCACAAAGTAGAGAGGTAATACCCACAAGAACCAATAACCCGCCTTTGCCTCATTAGTTATAAAATATACCACATTGCCGCCCCCCATAGTATAAGTAAACAACAGTCCAAACACGAAAAAAGGAATCAGCAACTTCATTTTCTTCGCCAATGAAAATTGCTGTACATTTGTTACAAGTCCACTGAGCAGCATGAATAAAGGCATGTGAAACAAACCTACAAAATCCGCTAAGCTACTTGGATTGGGTTCAATATTCCAACCATAATAACAATAAGACGGCAAATGACCTGTTATCACAGCAAGTATGGCAAATGCCTTGAGCGCATCAATACAGAAAATACGTGTCTTCTCCATGAGAGATCATTAATTTATTCGAGTTTCGAAAAATGTTTTTATGAAAAGGCACTATCATAGTGCATTCATTTAAAAATAACATGGTTACAAGAAATACTCACAAAACAGTGTTTGTAAAATTTATAATACGGTATATAGGAGGCTCATAAATACTGAATTATCTTTACAAAGAGCCTCTCATAATTCGCGTGAAAACAACCAACAGCAAAGTTGGTCGCAAATACGCAAAATATGAGCAATGTTTGTAATTTGTTGTTATTGAGGATGTTAAAACAAAAGCATCTCTTTTCATTCCTAATTTTATCAGTTTTTTGCGGCTAAAGCATTGAGATAAGCCTGCAAGTTGCATGCTTTAATGCGGTTATTACATGTAGATAACACCTCTAATGCGTGTTTCCAAGGGCGTTAAATCAATGCTTCAGTTTGAAAAGACATTTATTTTGTTAAAATCAGCCCATTTTTGTAGTTCGTTTGCCTATTGATTTTTTCTATTTTGGAGATTTTCAATGGTCGTTTTTTTGGTAAAATAACAGGACAAAAACCACTAATTTCTTTATCTGAAAAACCCAAGAACTCGTAACCGCATTATGGTAGTGACGTACAGCTCGTGCGTTCGTTCAGCAAATATTACCAAATCTAAAACTAAAACTTGAGTTACTTCCTTCCTATGCTGTGATACTCAAATCCGAGAGCCTTCATGTCGCTTGGAACATAGATGTTTCTTCCGTCAACAACCAAAGGCGTGTTCATAGATTTCTTCACAACTCCCCAGCTTGGCAGACGGAATTGTTTCCATTCAGTAAGCACCAACAATGCATCGGCATCAAGAACGGCATCATACATATCTGTAGCGTAAACTACAGCATCACCTACCCTACGCTGACATTCCTCCATGGCAACAGGATCGAAGACACAA
Source organism: Hoylesella timonensis S9-PR14 (assembly GCF_000762405.1). Lineage (GTDB taxonomy): Bacteria > Bacteroidota > Bacteroidia > Bacteroidales > Bacteroidaceae > Prevotella > Prevotella timonensis_A. The sequence goes on from NZ_JRPQ01000072.1 coordinate 67,687, forward strand.
ATATTAGCACCTGCCTGTTTCAACAACTCAATAGTTACAAGCGAGGTTGCCTCTCGCATATCGTCTGTCTCTGCCTTGAAGGAAAGTCCCCATATTGCTATTTTCTTTCCTTTCAACTTGCCTTGATAGTAATTGTTCAGTTTCTTGAAAACAACTTCTTTCTGCGATGCGTTCACAGCCTCTACCGCCTTTAGCACTTTCATGTCGTAACCATTCTTCTCGGCTGTCTTTATCAACGCTTTCACATCTTTTGGAAAACAACTCCCTCCATATCCACAACCTGGATACAAGAATTTATTTCCAATGCGTGTATCAGCACCTATTCCTTTGCGAACCATATTAACGTCGGCACCAATCAGCTCACATAAATTGGCGATATCGTTCATAAAGCTGATACGAGTGGCGAGCATTGAATTGGCTGCGTATTTAATCATCTCCGCCGAAGGTATGTCTGTAAAGATGACACGAAAATTATTCATCATAAATGGACGATACAACTTCACCAACAGTTCTTTGGCTCTTTCGCTTTCCACTCCTACGACGACGCGGTCAGGACTCATGAAGTCCTTGATGGCTGCTCCCTCTTTCAGAAACTCGGGGTTGCTTGCCACATCAAAGGGTATATCCACACCACGTTTGTCAAGTTCTTCCTGTATAGCGGCCTTGACTTTCTTGGCAGTTCCGACAGGAACGGTAGACTTGGTCACCAACACGGTGTATTTACTGATGTTGGCTCCAACGGTATGCGCCACTTGCAACACATAATGAAGGTCTGCACTTCCATCTTCGTCTGGAGGTGTGCCTACGGCAGAAAACACAACCTCCACATCTTCCAATACAGATGCTAAATCTGTGGTGAAATGTAGTCTTTCTTCTTTTACATTTCTCTGCACCATTTCATCCAAGCCCGGCTCGTAAATGGGTACAATGCCCTTCAAAAGCATGTCTACTTTCTTTTGATCTACATCTACGCAGGTTACGTTGGCACCCATTTCTGCAAAACAGGTTCCACTAACCAAACCTACATATCCTGTTCCTACTATTGCTATGTTCATATTTGAGTTTTTAAGTTAATGAGTTAATAAGTTATTAAGTTGACGAGTTAACAAGTTGACAAGTTAACAAGTTGACAAGTTGACAAGTTAACAAGTTGACAAGTTAATCTCTCAATGGATTTTGATCTGACTGATACCATTCTACAAACTTGCCAATTCCTTCGTGCAAACTAAAATGCGGCTGATAACCTAACTCGGTCTGCAACCTTGTGGTGTCTGCATTGGTCTGATACACATCTCCTGGCTGCATAGGCAAATATATCTTTTCGGCTTTCTTACCCAATGCCTGCTCTATCTCCGCAATGAAATCCATGAGTTTTACGGGATGCGAACAGCCTATGTTGTAAATTTTATAAGGCACATGGTGAGGACAGTCCTCTGCGTTCAAAGTAGAATCTATCACCCGTATCGTTCCATTGACAATATCATCGATGTAAGTAAAGTCGCGTATCATGTCGCCATGGTTGAACACCTTGATAGGTTCTCCCTTGGATATGGCGTTGGCAAACAACATTGGCGACATATCGGGGCGTCCCCAAGGACCGTAAACGGTAAAATACCTAAGTCCCGTTACACTGAACCCGTACAATTTGCCATACGCATGAGCCATCAGCTCGTTAGACTTCTTACTGGCAGCATACATGCTCACTGGCGAGTCTACCTTGTCGTCCTCATGATATGGCACATGTTCGTTAAGTCCGTACACTGAACTCGAAGAGGCAAAAACCAAATGGCTAACTTCATGGTTTCTACAACACTCCAACACATTCAGGAATCCAACAAGATTGCTGTGCAGGTAGGCAAAGGGATTTTGTATAGAATATCTCACCCCAGCTTGAGCTGCCAGGTTCATCACCTTATCAAAGTGATAACGCAAGAACAGTTGTTCCATCGCTTCCTTGTCTGCAATATCCATGCGCACAAACAAGCAGTTATCAAATTTTGAACTCTGTACGATATTCTGGTGCCAAGAAACATCATATTCATTGAAACCACACATTTGCAGACGCCCATACTTCATGCGGACATCATAATAATCGTTGATGCAATCAACGCCCACTACAAAGTCACCTCGCTGTGCAAGTTCATACATTAGCTTAGAGCCAATGAAACCTGCAGCACCCGTTATAAGAATTTTCATATTTTGATGGTTTATTTGACTATATTCTCTATTATCTGCATCCATTGTGCAGCAATGTTTTCTATTCGGAATTGTTCTCTCATCTTCCTGCTGTTCTGCCCAAATTGTCGGAGCAGCGACTCTTTGTCTAACAAGTTATCCAGCCTCTCTGCCATTTGGTCAATGTTTCCACATGGCACTACATATCCATTTTCGCCCTCATGAACCAACTCTTTAACGCCCGACACCCGTGTCGTCACGATAGGTACCCCCACGCATACAGCCTCTATCATGGCATTGCTCATACCTTCTGAGTCGCTGCTCAGCGCAAAGACAGCACTTTCTCGGAGTCGTTCTACCACTTCCGCTGTCTTACCTGCCAGCATTATTCGTTTCGACAATCCTGGCACCATGCCTTCCAACTCTTTAATATAATTGGTAAGCCGTCCTCGCTCTGGTCCCTCTCCATAGATGACAAGTCTCCATGCTTGATGCTTGGCGGCTATCTTGGCAAACGCTCCTATCAATACTTCATGTCTTTTTTGCGGATAGAGACGTGCCACAGAGATGATGGTCTTGGTTTTATGCACCTTTGTACTATCCATCTCTTTAAGGGCTTCTTCCCTTACGGGATTGAAAACGATACGAGTTTTTTTACGTATCCAATGCGGAAAGTAATCCTTAATGGCTTGTGTTTGTACGACAAAGACATTCGTAAAGGGCAAGACGAAGACCTTTAGCAATCGACGCACCAACGGTTGTGTGCGTGGGTCTATCCTCTCCGAGGATATAATGGGCGTATGCGTTCCGAGCAATGCCAATATGGTAAAGAGGTAGACACCTTCTGTAAAGGCAATCACAACATCGGGCTTTTCCTCGCATACATGCCTCCTCAGCCAAGCCCTACGTCTGTTCATACCTTGTATGTTCTCAACAAATCTTACATTGTTGTCTTCTTCTGTAACTTGTTCATCCGTGCCTTTGGCAGACTTTTCGTTTGCGGTCATTATAACCTTCACTCGCTTGTTCACCTTATAATAATAGTCACTGTACCGCAAACATATTATCTCCACCTGATGACCTCTATCTACAAAGTCGCCAGAGAGCAGACTTACCACACGTTCTGCACCACCACTGCCCAAAGAAGCTAAAGTAAATATAATTTTCATTGACTTGCTTTTTTCATTGACTGACGGATATGGTCAACGATGATTTGTGAAAACAACACCGCACCTTTACAATTAAGGTGTATATAGTCATGAAAAAGAAATGTATTTTTCAAGAAGCGTTGATCATGAGACAAATCTATTAACTCTACATCATTCTTTTTTGAATAACTATGTATCCAAGATATATAATCACTATGATTAGCAACTATTAAAGAGGGTGAGATACTAAAAAATAAATTTATTTTTTCTTCTTTACATTTATGTACTATATTATCCAAATAGTAAAGATTTTCTTTATCTATATCTATGCCTTCATTATCTATTTTTTTTATATTGACACTTTCATTTTTTATTGCCTCCAACGGTCTGAAACCATTATATTTATCTGTCTCCTTTTTGCAATAAGCATATAACAACCACTGCCAAGTATTATTATATCGATACAAATTTGAACACAACTTATATTTTTGAGACCCAATTATCGAATTTTCTAAAATACTATCTGCTACATGTGACAAACCATAAAATGGATACAAATCATTCATGGCATCATTTTTTACACTATTTAGCTGCTCAGGATACAAATCTATACATACGATTTTAGGCTTACAACGTTGCAAAAAAGAATAAAATACCATTGCAGAATACCGAATATTATGTCCATCCCATCCTGCATTATATACTGATAGACGTAAGCTATCAGCAAGAATTCTCGTATCATAATGCCTAACCGCAGTAGATTGTCCCAAAACGAGAAGGCTTGCCTTTCGGTGACATAAAGCTTGCACACAATTAGTTTGGCTTGCACCTATATCAGGCACTTTGGAGATTAATCTTTTTGAAAGATAACCAACTATAAAATCTACAAAGAAAATTACTCCCAAAAATATAATTACATATAATATCTTCCTTTTCATTTCAAAAGATTCTATCTAAAAAGATATTCTATAATGTATAAAGTAAAATTCTAATCACATTGCCAACTTTTACGTTTTTAGTAATTCTGAAACAAGTTGGGAAAACAACACCGCACCTTGACGATTAAGATGTGTATAGTCATAGAATAAAGTTGGATGCTTTAAGAAACGCTCGTCATTTTGCAAATCTAACAAATCTACACCATGCCGTGCTGCATAATTTCTTATCCATCGTTCAAACTCGCTACGCTTGGTGATAACTAACGATGGAGATACACTAAAGATGATTTTTACCCCCCCCTGTTTACATTTGTTAACTATTCCATCTAAATACTGTAGGTTGACGCTGTCTACACGGAACTGTTCGTACGGCATGTGCTTTACTCTGAATTGGTTGGATGAAACAACATCCAAAGGTCGATAGCCGTCTGTCGTGCTTTCACCATGCTGCAAATACGCATGCAACAACCACTGCCAACTATTGTTGCATTGGTACAAATTTGAACACAGTTTTATTTTTTGTACACTTGTCGCTCTCTCATTGATGATATGGTGAACAACTGGCGACATATTATAAAAAATGTTCATCTCGCCTATCGAGCCATTCCATTCATCGCTCAACATAGATGGTCCCAAATCCAAGCATACTATTTTGGGCTTGCATCGCTGGAGAAACGAGTAAAACACCATGGCACTGTATTGAATGTTTTTACCATCAAAGCCTGCATTGTAGACAGACATACGCAGACTGTCACGCAACAATCGGGTGTCATAATGGTGATTTGCGGTTGACGGTCCCAAAACAAGGACATCTGCTTTTCGATGAAAGAGGGCTTGCACACTGTTAGTTTGGTTGACACCTACATCGGGTACATTTAGTATAACCTTTCTTGTAATGCCACCGACGCAAATATCTGACAAGACAACTAACAACAAAAACAGAAAGCCAATGAACACCTTCTTCATAAAACCGTGTCTTTAGAACTGGAAATAAATAAACTTCGCACCCTCTAACTCACCTGTATAAATAATATACACCAGTAACAATGCCATGCTCACCGTTTGTAAATAAGGATTAGAAGCATGCAAAAAATGCACGTTCCACCCCTCTTCATCTTTCAATTCCTTGAAAAACAAAATGCAAATGGGCAAGACGGCAGTGAGTGCCCAACTGAAGAACAAGCCGCCAGATGCATTCACACGCAATAGCATGCCCCAGAATTGATCTAAAGAATTTGCCCTAAACAGCATCCAGCCTAACGTCATCAAAAAGAATGTGAGGGTTATACAACTATATTTTACAATAAACGGTGGTATGCCAACAGCCTTTGTGCTTGTTCGCCCTACATGCTTAGTCCAAATTCTTCTCATGAAGACCAATATGCCATGATACAATCCCCAAAAAATAAATGTCCAATTGGCACCATGCCACAAACCACTCACGGCAAACACCGTCAGCGTATTCCTGCCCGTCTTTACTTCGGAACATCTACTGCCTCCCAAAGGGATGTAGATATAATCCTTGAACCATGACATCAAACTCATGTGCCATCACATTAGTGGAAAAATAGGGACGCAGAAAGTTCTCTGGAACTTTAACACCCAATATCTTAGCAACTCCTATAGCCATCTCCGAATAACCACAAAAGTCGGCATATATCTGAAAAGAATATAGAAAAGCGGCAACGACTATCGTCAATCCGGAGTGAAAGCCATAATTGTTGAACACGGCATCAGTATAGGGTGCTACTTTGTCAGCAATGCACATCTTCAAGAACATTCCCCAAAGTATGCGTTTGAGTCCCTCAACCAAATTTGCATCACACCATTTTCGTCTCTCCTCGAGCTGCGGAACGGTGTCTATAGCCCTGTCTATAGGTCCCGACATAATAGTTGGGAAAAAGGACACCCATGCTGCAAACGTCACCATGTTGTCTACAGGCATCATCTTGCCCTTGTAGACATCAACGAGATAGGATATCAGCTTAAACGTGAAAAATGAAATACCTACTGGCACAAGCATCTTGAGCGTCATGGGATGAAACGGCACACCTATGCTTGTAAAAACTGCTTCTACCTGCGTTAATAGAAAATTGGCATACTTGAAATATGCCAAGAGTCCAACACCCAATGACACCCCTATGCCACACCATAGCGAAGATTTTTTACCTTTTGCTACGCTATGTCCCAAAACATAATAAACAAGGGTTACAACAGCCAACAGTACTGCCATGCCCACATGAATATATCCATAGAAGAAATAGGATGCGCCAAGAAGACACATATTCTGCCACTGACTTTTTCGTCCCGCAATGGGAAAGTACAATAACAACACGGTTATAAAGAATAACCAAAAAATGAAAGAATTTACTAACATGATTCTAATAAAAATGCTATCACACGTTTATAGGTAGTTTTCACAACAGACAAATATTCTTTTTGCAACAGATAGATATTTTTATTTGCAACGGAAAAGCACGGAAATTCACGGATTTTATAATATTCCGTGCCAGTCCGTGATACTCCGATGCTACGCACACAGTATAACAACAGGCAAGCACGGGGTTAATTCTCCTCAGCATTCTCGTGCTTCAGAACATCGTACAGGTAAAAAAGGTAACCTACAGGTTTAAGAAGGTAGCACCACCAAGGAAGCCGTGGCTTCTTGCCATGATAACAAACGAGGTATCTCCAAAAGCTAATGGCATCAAGCACATGCCGTTGCACACCAAAGCGTTCATCACACATCTGATGTGAATAATACAGCATGGTTCCTTGTGGCGACTGACGATGTAGCTGTCGAAGATGATGTGATAATCCGTCCTCTAAATACTGGCAAATATAAATGTTGGCATTAAAATGTCTCAACAAATACGTTTTGGCTATCTCATTAAACACCACATCCTCGGTAACGAACTTCTCGCCAATAAATTCTGGAAAAGGATACTTACGCAGTACATCCGTCTTGAAAGCTTCGGCAATATCGCCACGCATTTTATGTTTCTGCCGAAACGTTACACTGTCATCATCCAATACATCGGTAGTGAATCGTTTACAAATCCGTTCGCCATGAGGGTATGTCCGCATACCTGCAACGCCAGCAAACCTGTTGTTGTCTTTTATTTGCTGATAATAGTCAACCAACACAGCAAGGCTGTCGGTGGGAAGGTAGTCATCACTATCAATGATAAAGAACAACTCACCATGTGCCAGCTCTACTCCACGATTGATTGCTCTGTGCTTGCCACCATTCGCTTGATAATAATACCGTATCGTTATCTTCTGCTCCTGTGCCCACTGCTGTACCAATCTTTTTGTATCGTCTATACTGCCGTCGTCAATAACCAACCATTCAAAATCTGTGTAGGTCTGGTGTATTAAACTCTCATACAATCTTGGCAATGAATAAGCACGATTATATGTGGAAGTAAAAACTGTAACAAGGGGCATGTTGTAAAAAGCAAGTACTTAAAAGCACATCAACTTATTTTTGCAACGGATAAACACAGATATACACGGATTTTTAATATTCTGTGGCAGTCCGTGAAACTCCGATGCTACACACACATTATTGTAAGAGATTGTTTTTTTCAGCGGACAAGCATGGATGTATGCGGTTTATTTTTATATCCGTATCAGAATTTACTACAACAAATTCACCTATTTATTATATATTACGAAGTAAGTTTTAAGAATGCTTTTTCAACTTCTTCTAACCCATATTTTATAGGATAACTTTTATCTAAAGGTATCCAGCTTCCAATTTCCAAATCCGCCTTATGTGGCTCAATATGATTATAACCAGACCCATGAAAAAACGTGATTTCTCCAAAATACACTTTTCCATCTACATTATACAAATCAACTCTACAGTGTGGAAATGGCTTTGAAAGAATTTTTGCACATTCTATCATATAATCAAAATTCTTAGGCTTTTGAATTGAATCATCAAGAAAGTTATCACGTGTTTCTTTTATTTCAAGCAAATTAAATCGCATATCATACACATTTCTATAATAATGCTCTGAATGTCCTCCGTCTTTGTCACAAGCGCCAATATCCAAGAATAAAAGTCTTGGAACGCCTGCGAAACACATAAACTTATAATCCAAAAGAGAACTTCCGTCAAGAGGTCTTAAGACTTTTTCAATTACGATTTGAGGCTTTATATACTTATAATTATATTCAAAACCATAATAATAAAAGTTATTACGAAGTAAAGGTCTAAATATTTTTTTTATTTTTTCTTTATCGAAATTATCTTTCGTACAAATTATATTCCCACCTGAAAGATGATTGCACTTCAAAAAGAATTCATTCGGTAGCTTTTCTATGTCTATATCATCTACACTTGTAAAACTCGCATAACACTCATTTAAGATATCGCGTAAGCCACATTTCTCAACATATTTTCTTACCAAATATTTATCCGTACAAATGGTCATAAGAGGATTGAAATAATGAAGTTTCAACCACCAAATTTTCTCGTCAAACGTTTGTGGGTTATCAATACTTAATTTCGTATGATACAGGACATAATATTTAATATGTGCATACATCCTTTTGGGTATAAGAAAGGCTCTCATACGGAAATAACAACGCTTTAAGTTGTTATAAAATAATGTCTCTTTTATTTTCATTCTAAATCTAATTAAATGCTCTGTTATAATTATATCTTTTTTTATTAGAAATGTGTATTATCAATAAAATTGTTGCGTGATTAAATAAAAAACCTATATATGCTTTAAGTAGTTAGGCTACGAGAAATGATTGGCGGAAAGATTCCACCATATTCTCCGATACCGCAGTATTATTTTATACGGCCTTAATTCCCTCACCGATAGAAACAAAGTCGCCTAAGATGTGAATTCGTATCATAAGATATTATTAAAAACTCCATTCATTCCAATATAATTGTTTGAAAATAAATATATGGATAAATTCGACACAACCAATAACTTTTGATATAATGGCAATTTGTCAGCAACATTTCTGTACCAAAAAATATAACGAATATACCATCAAAGGCATTCGATGAATATACTGATATTTAGAGAGACTCAATGAACAGTTCGTCTACAAAGATAGGATATAGGTCGTATCTTAATTTTTAATACACTTTTTTTTAAGTATATCTCCAACAATACGCTGCAAATATGCCAGTTCTTTTGATTTTATTAATTTCGAAACAACATAATAGTAAATTAAGCCAACAGCAATACCAACAAATAATTGTAAAAATACTGATGTGATAGCAAGAATGGATATATATATAACTCCCCCCATAGAAAAAGATAAGACTAAAAAGGGCACAAAGTCAGCCATCTGTTGTAAATAACCCAATTCTATCATTTTACCTGTGTAATATGTATTTATACACAAGCAAATTATCGAACTACATAACATACCAATACATATCGAAACAAGTCCAAACCGAAGGGTAAACAATAAAATTGAAACTCCTATTATTTTCTTTATAATTTCAAGTCGTAAAAACAAATCAGACCGACCTCTTACCTGCAATAGATTAAGATTAAGCGCATGTATCGGATAAAACATCATAGATATAGCTAATATCTGCAAATATATAATACATGATTGCCACTTTTCGGTAAGTAGTGCTATAATCAAAGGATGAGCCAAGACTGCGATTCCTACCATCAGAGGGAAAACAACGTACGCAGATAAACATAACATTCGTCTGTAAATTTGACGCAATTGTATTTTATCATCCTGTACCTTGCTTAGCACAGGGTAAGCAACCCCCCCCAATACAGTTGTAATGGTTGTAGATGGTAAATTAGCAAAAGCTTGTCCTTTTGAGAAAAAGCCTAAATTGGCAGCAGAAAAATACTTACCTATAACCATAGGAAACATATTATTATAAAAAGTATCTATAATAGTAGACAACATTAATTTATAACCAAACGAGAATAAGCTTTTGGCTGTTTGGTGTGAATAGCGCATCTTAGGAATCCAATGTAGATATCGCCAATAAAGAAAAAAACCGACTAAAATAACAATAAATTTTGGATATATCAAAGACCATACGCCAAACCCGGAAAATGCCATAACGAGAGAAACTACTCCTGTAACAAGAGTTTCAATCATATTAATAATGCTTTTCGCCTTAAATTTAAGTTCTGCTTGTAATCTTGTTGACTGTATAGATAGCAAAGACCCCAGGAGAATATAAACAGCATTAAGATTGATAATTCTTACCAATAAAGGCTCATTATAGAAAGCTGCAATATAAGGTGATGTCAAAAATAAAATAACACACATCAATGCAGATAGTACCATGTTAAGAACAAATACTGTAGAATAGTCTAACTCGGTAAGTTCTTTTTTTCTAATCAATGCTAATGAGAAACCAGAATCAACCAATATTTGAGAGATCGTAACAAATACTGTAGCCATGGCAATCAACCCATAGTCTGACGGAGACAACAAGCGAGCAAGTATAATCCCAACAACAAAAGTAACGATTTGCATGGAAAACTTTTCTAACATTCCCCACGCAATACCAGACAAGGCTTTTTCCTTCAAATCGATATTAGCCATATTTTACTCAAGTTTCGAATTTAGAAAACACCTATAAGTCAACTAATATAAATTTGGATGATACTCTGCATGGAAGGATAATAAGCACTGAATTTTCTTTACCTTGGATGCAACCAAATCTAAAATCAGGAACTTTAGTTAGACGTATTTTATATTAAATACAATGGAATATTTTTAACGCTTGCCCTAATCTCGTTCTCATTATAAGATAACGAAGACAATATTTGTACCAGCTTATGCGAAGAAAGTACAAATCTACTACCTCTTTATGAAAGTACTTTCCTAAATCTCTTGTAATACATAAATAAAAAGGACCTTTCCATGCATCTTTTCTACCAATGCTATGATGGACAGATATATATACAGCATTAGCCTGGATGAGATTATGTATCATATTTTGATATGAATTTATATAATTCGCCTTTTTCAGTATAACAACCTTAGTTGCTTGAGAGCAAAATATTGCTTGATGAGATATGCTACCTTCTGTAGCAACAAACTCTTTACAATGGGAAACTATCCATATTTGTTCAACAATAGAAAGTTTTTCGGGATAAATAACTTTATAACCATGCATTGCAAACAAGTTTTCAATAGCTTCCTCGCCAAAGTCTTTTTTATCATGTAGCTCTTTTCGTGACAGGTATATCTTTTCATAGACGTCCCCCCCTCCTTGGTGTTCAACAGATTGCTTAATACGGAAAATTAGCGTTGCAAAAGGAGGGAAAAAAATTCTTTCCGAATTTCCAATTATCTTTATACTATCTTCAGGAATGTAAATACTTTGAAACCTTGTAACACTTACAATCTCTACTAAGCTACTAATATTAACATCTGCAAGCTGTAATAACTCCTTTGCATAACTTTCCAATGGTTTGCCTTGAAAGGTGATATAAACTATCTTAATCCCTGATTTTAACAACTCCATTGCCTCTTGGGATTTAAGCCACCAAACTTTCTTTAAGTTATCCGTAATTGCATGACCATAAACAGAAATAAGAGTACCAATAAAAATAACTGGCTCTGTTACCTGCACTACATTTCTTTTATCAAACTCATAAGCTCCATCCGTGAATTCTTCATGCAATGTGCTGTTTTTCACAAATTCCAAAGAAGAAGTCAGCACACCGCCTTCTCCTTTTCCTTTACGATAGGGTAATATGTATCCCGACTCTATTTTCTGAACCGCTAATGACATATCTCACTATATATTAAAATTACGATTTCCAAGAATATTTTCAAACAAAATATTAGCTTCTTTTATTAGGTGAAGTTAGACGAAATTAATGCTAAAACTACAAACCATATAAGTACACTTCTTTTTTTGCAGAACCAGCCTTAATACGCCAATTCTATAAATAGGGTTGCATTAATATTAGTTTTTGATAAAAGAAAATAATTAATATCAGACCAGTAGCAAAATAGTAAAACAACCGATTTTCTTTTCTAAAGCTCAGTGCCAGCATCGGTACTATCATCATTTCTACAGTTGCAAATATGGTAGATGTTCTTCCTGACAATGCACTATAATTACAAAATATTATCAAAATACAGGTCGAATAAAAATAAGTATCTCTAATGACATAATAATAAGAACTAATCTGTGCCAGTTTTTTTTCTTGATAAGTAAAAATCAGTAAAACCAATAGCTGTAAGTAAATCAGCGGGTTATTCAAACCTTTAGCTGACTCAATATATTCGGTTGTAACATAAGTGTCATAATGCAAATCTGTACTCCAATCTTCAACATAATTAGATACCAAAGGTGCAAAACTATAAGCCAAAACAAAGGATATGGCAATGCCATATAAAATATGTCGCCGCTTAGGGCGATAATAAGCAAATATATAAAGAGGTAAAGCTAACAAACTGGCATGATGAAACAAATAAGCTACTCCTATAATTGCAAGAAATCGCCAAATATCTTTATTCTTGATATATTGCAAAGCAAGCATGATTACGGCTATGGCTAATGCAGAGCGAATTTGTATAAAATTTCTATTAAAGATAAAACGAGCTATATAATCACAAATACCTAATAAAGGAAAAATGCAATATTTGCTTGTAAATTTATAGATGACGAAAAAAGTCAGCAATGATATAAACAACAAATAGGCAGTGGCATTATCTGTAAATGTTTTTACGATGCTTCCTAAATGAAAAAAGCCACGTTCTACATATCCCCAAAATTCATCATGCAATGATGCATTAAATACGTCTTTATTAGCTATTTCAAATACACTGGTATAAACTGTCGTATCTGGCCAACCATAGTTTCTGAACCCTACAATAAATGCCAAGACAACGCATGTAACAATTAATGCCTTTTGCTGATAGTCACGAGACTGACTTGTTGAGTAGACAGCAAAGATATAAAACAACACATAAAAAAATAAGAGAAAAATCATAACATATTCTATCTTACTACATTGTCAAATATCTTTTCCCACAAGGCCACCACATTTTCCAAAGAATACATCCTGGAACGTAACAAAGCCTTTGCTTGCACCGCACTACGATAAGAACTATGTGTAATCATATAGTCTATCGCTGTAGAAAGTGCAGCCACATCGTTGGGTTCACAAACAAGGCCATAACTATCATCAGGCAATATTTCTCGAGTTCTGCCAAGATTAGCCGTCGCCACAGGCGCACATCCCTGCGACATCGCCTCAAGTAATACCATTGGTAAACCCTCGCTACGACTACTAAGCACAAAGATAGCACTCTCTTTATACAAATTCAACATGTCCGATCGAAAGCCCAACAAATGAACGGACTCCTCTACATGATTTTGAGAAATTAACGCTTTTAGATAATTAAAACTTTGCTCATTGCCTGTACCTGCAATGCATAATTGCCATTGTGGATGCTGATGAGCGATTTGTCCCCACGATTTAATCAATACATCAAAACCCTTGAAATACCAATCATCTATCCGACCTGCTGCAAATATCTGATTTTGCTTCATCGGAATTTTTAATTGCGAGGAGTAACTGAGAGGATTTGGCATGACAGATATACTGCTATGGTATTTGGACAATATCATATAATCAGCTTTAGTAAGAATGGTGGTATGGGTGTAAAAATACGGCATGAGCCTGTCAAGTACTCTCGTCGACCATGAAATATGGCAAGCCCTACTTCTTAAAGCGTGGTGTATTGTCAATATAACAGGTATATTCAATCCAACAACAGCCAAACGACCAACAGCAGAACACACATGCATAAAACCGATGATGACATCTGGAGAAAAGCGCTTAGCATAACAACGAACATTCTTAATAACTCGCAACCACTTCTGAGGCTTGTTTTTATATTCACTTATAAGAGGTAGTATATGTACACGGTTATCCAAGTGAAAAGCCATTGGAAGAGATGTATCTGTGATAACATACACTTCGTGCCCATTTGCCACGAAGCCGTTACCTAAATTGGCTGCCACGCGTTCAGCACCTCCCTTACATAAATTATGCGTTATTATAAATATTTTCATCGTTCATTAATCAATTTATCCCACTGAGAAATGATAGTATCCAACTGATACCTTTTACTGGAGTCTATAGCTTTTTGAGCCATATGTATCCGCAAGGTCTCATTAGTCATTAATATAGCTACCTGATTTGCAAATCCTTGCAAATCATTGTTTTTTACTATAATACCATTTTCGCCATTGGTTATAATATCTGTTAGTGCTGCAAAACTATGAAAGGCAACAGGTACACATCCCATTTGCTGAGCTTCTGTAAGCGTTAGTCCCCATCCCTCAAATGCAGATGTCATCATAAAAACAGCACTTTCTTGATAATAAGATAAAGGATTCTGCCTCCCACAAAGTTCTATCCTACACAGATGCTGCTTGGTGATCTGTTTTCTATACTTCTCCAAATAAGGTCCTGTTCCAACAATTTTCAGCGACCAATCATTTAAGCATTCAACTTTTTCTATCATAGCCCATATTTTGATGGCAAGAGATAAGCGTTTCAGTCGCTCATCCAAACGAGACACGATAAGAACTTGTTTCTTCTTTCTTGATATATAATTAAAAGGCAAAAAATCGTTAAACGATAATGCATTAGGGATAATGACAAACTTTTCGCTTTCATTACCTAAATGTGCATATCTCTGATATTCTGATATGAAATTGGCTGACAACAATACCACCCTATCAGAATAACGATATACCGTGCGATACAATTCTTTATTTCGCAATGGATAACCAACTTTATAAATGGGATACAGCATCGTACGAATAAAGTTTTTAACTCCTCCTTCCTGCCATAAGTCCCTTAAAAAAGAAGAGAATTGGAGTTTATACTCCTCATAACCAGGATTGAAATGCAGTACAGAAATCACCTTATAGTGTAAATGGTACTTTGCTCTTATATTTATTAGCAATCTCACATCGCGTGTCATTTTCTGTACAATAATAACACCAAAACGATATTTCAAGAGAAATACCTCTAAAGAATCTTTTGTTACATTTATTTTATCTTCAAAAACGGCATGGGGCAATTCAGAATCTATCTCTTCTTTGTAGGCCAGAAAACATTTATACCCCATGGCTATAAGCCCTTCTGAGATACGAGCCGTTATGCGCTCTGTTCCTCCTTTAAGTTCAGAGACATCTGATGTATTACAAAAAAGAACATTCATGATAATCTGCCAATTTCTTCCAATGAATAATATTTATCGTGATTCCTAACTACTGGAGACACCAAATACAATCTACGCAACACTTTTCCTATAAAATGCCTGAACTTACCACTGCCACACTCTGACAAAGGAGTATACCTAAAGACTGTTTGTTTGTAATACTTTATAAATTCATATCCATATGGATTGGCATCTTCAACATGCCAAGGCTTTATGGTATCTGTATAATGCACGACCACTGGAGCTTTTATAGCTTGCCCTATTGTATTAGCATATTGGCTCTTCCATTTACCTAATTCCGAGAATTCTGGCTTCATCAAAAACCCATTTTGGCAATTAAATTTGGCAGGTAATTCTACTTTACTATCGTGAAGCGTAATGTTCAGAACATCCTGGTCATGCAACACTATTCGTTGTGGCTCATTCATTATCAAACTCAAAAAAAGATCTTTTAAATGATGCTCACGCCAATAGGCTAAATTAACCAACAACATGCCTGCATTAAAATATCCATAAGATTCTGAATATCCAAGACGACTAAAATCCTTAGAATTCAATGCCATGTCGGTAACTACCCCTACTGCTTTTCCTTGTATATTAGCATTCCACAACTCTTCTAAAGAACCTCGAACAATCATATCGCCATCAAGATATATAACACGTTGAATATCTTCTGGAAGAATATCTGATATGAAAAGACGATAGTATGTAGCCTTGGTTATATAGGTCTTTACTTTACCTAATGCAGGAAAATTAGTAAAGAATTTTCCATCTATCGAATGAAAAGACACAATATGTCTCTTATTTGTCAAGACACCATGAAGTTGTTGTTGCTGAAATGCTGTTACTCCATCATCTATCAAAATATGAAATACAATATCCGTATCTGCATTATTAACACTCACCGACTTCATCATAACAGCAGAAGGCATGATATAGTTGCTATCTGTACTTAAAAGGATATGCATCATATTGAATTCAAAAATTTATAATGATAAAATACTTCTTATATAATAGAAAATAACTTTGAGGAATATCCTTAAATTTATAACATTATTCTCCTTCGCAAACTTGAGAATATATCCACCTAAGTTTTGATGATGCTCTTTTGAGCAATCAAACAAATCATTAATTGCTTTTATTACAATTTTACGATGGTATTGCTCATTGCACAAAATCTTATCTATATGAAGCCTGACAGAAAAGGTGTTCAATATAAAATCGATGGATTTTTTTATGTCTTGACTATGACTTGCGGATTCAGCACAACATCTATAAACTGCTGTAGGAATGTCTAAGAATTTCACCTTACTTTTACTGAAAGCAAACAACCATAACGGATAATCTCCCATTTTCCATGATTTCTTAGGTTGAATAGCTGAGACATATTGGTCGTATAATTCTGTTCGATAAACAACAGTTGGAGTGACGACCCTATTAAGTTTCAAAAGCATATCTTCAAAACATGTTTGCTGAGCCCATGCCTTTCGGGTATCCTTGGTTTTTTCATCCTGAACAGTTGCCTGCGTATATACCATCCCATAATCAGGATTTAGTTCTAAAAAATCAACCTGTTTTTGTAATTTGTAAGGATCTGTCCAATAATCATCTCCTTCACATAATGCAACATATTTACCTCTTCTATGCCGATGCACTATCTCATCTATACCAGAAAAGCCTATTTTAGAATACTGGTTCTCTTCTTCATAAATTGGGAAAATAAGATTTGGGTATTTTGTTTGAAACGACTTGATAATCTCAACAGTATCATCTGTTGAATGATCATCATGTATAATTACTTCAAAAGCAAATCTTGTTTGTTGGTTGACGATACCTGTTAGACATTGACAGATATACTGCGCATGATTAAAAGTGAGACAAATAACAGTTAGCAATAGTTGTGAGTCTTTCACTTTATCTTTGATGCATGCTGGTGAACCATAAACAACACTTTTACTGGGTACGTTCTTAGTCAACAGAGAATTAGCTCCAACAAAAGCTCCATCACCTATGAAATGAACTTTGTTTGAAATACTTAAGGATCCTTGTCCAAAAAAAACTTCAGTCCCAATAGTAGTAAACGCCCCAATAGTAGCTTTGTCCGCAATAAAGCTATTCTTACCTATTCGGTTATTATGACAGATAATAACACCAGAAAGTATCACAACACCGTCTTCAATTATTGTATTGGCTTGAATATGAGAAAATGCATTGACTATAACTCCGTTGGGTGATATGCGAGCAAATCTTGACACTACTGCCCATGGATGTACCAAAGTTGGAAGATGACCCCCATAATGAATAATACGTTCTGTAAGTTCCCGTCTAATCTGTATATTCCCCATAGTCAGTAGAAAAGATTTGCCTGCAATACTGCTTGCAAAAAGGTCATCAAAAGAGCCTGCTACAGCATACCCACTATGTACTTTTCCTGTTAAATCATTATTATAATGATACATGGCTGATATACGGTAACCACAATCTAATGCCAAATCTATAAAGACAGGAGTATTGTGACCAACTCCAAGTATAATAATATTTTTCAAAATCAACGATTTATGACAACACCTTTACAATAGAATTTACAATCACCTCTATATTTTCTATTGATAGGCTATAGTACAAAGGCAAACATAAAATGCGTGATGCGATATCCTCTGAACAAGACACTGAAACAGATGGGAAAAGCTTGTTGAAAGTATTAATGGAAGGATAGAAATAACGGCGCGGATAAACATTTTTCTCATTTAAAGCCTTAAGTACTTTGAGCAAATCTTCCTCTGTCTTAAAAACAACAGGAAAATAACTATAATTACAATCTTCAGAAATCTTTTGAAATGATAGACTTTCTATTTTTGACAATTCCGTCTTATAATATAAATATTTCTTCTTTCTATCTGCCAAAGTTTCATCGAGGTATTTTAAATTAGCAAGTCCTATAGCAGCATGAACTTCTGTCATCTTGAAGTTTGAACCGTCTTCTACTATATCTGCATGATTCTCAAAACCAAAGAAACGAATACGCCGGAGTTTTCCGTCCAATTCTTCATTTGTTGTGAAACAAGCTCCTCCTTCTGCCGTGTTCAGAATTTTAGTTGCATGGAAGCTTGTTATCGAAATATCACCATAATTAAATATACTCTGCCCCTTGTACTTTACACCAACAGCATGGGCTGCATCATAAATCACTTTAAGATGATGCTTGTGTGCGATGGCATCTATTGTCTCTATTTCACAAGCATTGCCGAAGACATGAACAGGCATGATTGCTACTGTATGGTATGTTATCTTCTCTTCTATCTTTTTAGGGTCGATATTAAAGGTCTCAGGGTCTATATCAACAAATACTGGTGTGCAATACTCCCACAAAATTGCATTACTGGTAGCAATAAACGTAAATGGAGTAGTAATAATCTCACCCTTTAGTTTTAATGCACGAATTGCCATCTGTAAGGCTAACGTTCCGTTGACACATGATACAACATGAGGTACTCCTAAATATGTTTGAAGTTCTTTCTCCAATTTTTGAACAAGCGGCCCATTATGAGTCATTATACCAGTTTCCCAAATACCTTTTAATAAAGCATCAACCTCTTCTAACGGAGCAAGCGTTGGTTGTGTCACATAAATGTTTTTATTAAATTCCATCACAATAATCATTTATTTGTTGTATATACGAAGCTTGTAACAAATCTTGACGGTATTCTTCATCAAAATCTTGATTGTCCAATATGTTTGCTACATGGTCTACCATCAATGAAAAATGATCAGCTGCTGGCAAAACAAACTCTTTTCGTCCAGCTGATGCAGTTTCAACAATAATGACAGGTTCTAAGTTTGCTGGTGCTGTGTAAGCTCGGGTTGAAATCAGTTTTCCACGACTTCCCCATATCTCAAAACCACACTGATAAAAATGATCGAAGCCATATGCCAGCTCAGCAATAATGCCGTTCGTACTTTCCAAGAAAGCTCCTCCATATAAATCTACTTCGGAATGTTGTGGCACAATTTTGGAAGCACCTCGCAATGAAAATGTTTCCATCGGAAGAATGACAGTCATACTTTTCAACGTGTAAGCACCAGCATCAAGCAAAGCGCCTCCTCCTAATTGCTTTCCATATCGAATATTGTTCGAATCATTAAATGGTGGGAAACCAAACTGGCTACGAAAGCATCTTACATCTCCTAATTCCCCTGACATTACATAGTCTTTTACCCATTGTGTCTGAGGATGAAAACGGAACTGGAAATTCTCCATTAACAGAAGATGATTTGCCGTTGCAAAATTTACCATTTCTTTCACCTCATTTGAAGAGACACCTAAGGACTTTTCACACAAAACATGCTTCCCTGCATGGAGTGCTTTCATAACCCATTCGTGATGTAGCCCTGTCGGAAGAGGAATATAAATCAAATCAATTTCTTCATCTGAAAGCAGTTCTTCGTAGCTACCATAGCCCTTGCAGGAGTATTGATTGGCTATAGGAGATGCTTTCTGAATATTGCGACTGGCAATAGCAGCTACCTTGAATCGGGGATGACGGTAGAATGCTGGTATGACAGAACGCGTAGCTATATTGGCACATCCTAAAATACCAATATGATAAGTTTTTTGAGACATAACTAACTATATGAGAGTGCAGAAATAAGACTTCTTGCTTGTATATTGAGATAATTGTTGAATCGAAGAAATTCATAAATCTGATGAAGCGTCATCCATGTATATCGATATGGTAACTGCTCTTCAAAGTCCGCATCTGCCTCTATTATCATATTACGATTCTGTTCTTTATAGAACCTACCACCTTCCTCAGACTGTAATGTGTCATAGATGATTTGGCTCTGATGTGCAGAGAGTACATAGTCAGCGAAATGAGGTTTCTTCTGACCTGCATATAGATTGCCGGTCAAACACTGTACGGTCGGTGCCAACTCGATAACATCAAAATTTCCACATTCAAGTTTGGCCTGAACCAAGAAATGATAAACTCCATTAATTTTTTTTATGATGTATGCACATAATCCTTGCTGTGCAGGTTGGACAAGGGGCTGGCACCACTTTGTTACTTCTCGATTGCCAATTGCAACATTGACTCCTATAATCTTGAAATACTTACCATCGTCCCTCACTATCTCACTCTCCGTTTTAGTCCATCCTTCCATACCAATAATAGGACAAGGACTAACCTGTAAATCAAACTTAGCTTTCAGCGAAGTGAGCCATGAAAGTTGTTCTGCAGTACTGAAAACACAATGATTTGTTTGTGAGGAAAGCATCAGATTTGCTCCAAACTCAGATAAATCGTTCAAATTGTCAAGAGGAGACAAATAGTCACTAAGTTTCAACCCAGAAATTACTGTTCTTGTATCCATATTGACTAGATTGTCCGTTTTCATCAACTCTTTAATTTGCCCGAGCGTCATCCACTTGAATTCAGGAAGAACAGGTATATCATCTTCAACTTTTATAATAATATTCCTATTCCTTTTTCGCAGAAAACGAGCACCCTGTTCAGATTGCAATTGATCCAGTAGAATTTGATGAGGTTTTGCATTCACAAAATATTCTAAATATGCCGGACTTTTTCCTGCGTGCACTCTAGTAAAATTACTTCTCGTAGCTTGTAATGTTGGAGATATTTGCACACAATTTACATTTCCAGGCTCGATTTTTGCTTGCATCAAAAAATACAGCACTCCTTCAAATTCTTTTGTCAGAATACCCAAATATCCAACTTCAGGCTGTGAAATGATAGGTTGCTGCCAATGTTCTTGTTTTTCATATTCAGTATGAACATCAATACCCATAATTGAAAAGAATCTACCAGAATCATGCCTTAAAGAGCCGTCTTGTTCAGAATGCCATTTTTCCATCCTACTGAATGGAATTCTCTCAACGGAAACCTGAACTTCTTGATTACGTTGGTTAATCCAATTCTTTATTTCCTGTACTGAATTAAAAATACTCTCTTTGTAAAGCAATGAGTTTATTAACATAGTGAAAGATATAACAGATTACGATTACATTCTCTTTCTAAATCGATTATAAGAGAAAACAATTAAACGATGTTTGTGGAGCAACGGTGATGTGACGGTAATTATATTTTTATCCATATTGTAGTATTGTAATTTCTTAAGATAGAGAGTATTATATTATAAACTGATAAAAGCATTTACAACACCCTTACCACGGTCCAAAGCCTTCGGGTTCAACTGCTTCTACTGATGCTTTTGCCGCTTCCAAGTCAAAGAATTTAGGATCGTCAATCTCTCCGTTTTCTTTCATGTCTTCATATCCCCACTGCCCTCCACAGTCTTCTTCGGGACAGGCTCCTTTGCCAGTAATGCAGGTAGCATGGTCAGAATACTCATCGAGAACCTTCTCAAGAGTGATATCGTGTGTCCAATCGTCACCAAAATCATAGACATAGCAAAGTTTATTTACTATGCCTCCGTCGCCGAAAAACTCTCCTACTGTGAATTTCCGAGCATCGAAGTCGGGAGCGTAACCCCAATCATCCTCACGTACTTCGGCAATGTTCAGCATACGACCGTATTGTCTGTCACAGAAACAATACAGATGTTCGTTCCACCAACCGAATGCTTCTTGAATCACGGCGTGGAATCCTGAGAAGGTGAAGTTGGCAGGTACTAACACGCTTCTCCATACGGGTGGATTGGTGATGCCTCTCAATTTAATCTTGAACTGATAGGTGAGTTTCAGTCCCTTCTTTCCTCTTGGACTTGTCGTCGCCATACGTGCCATGATCTTGCTTGTCCTATCTAATGATGTCAAAGCATCCGCCAACGCATCGATATCATGCGGTTGCAAATCGAATTTTTCCTTTTTATTCGTCATTGGAATCAGTGAATCTTTATCAGTATCAAAGTTGAAAAATCACTCACTATCATCAAAGTCATCTTCGTCCAGAAACATAAACCCTTTGGAACAAGCATTATGAGCATCATCTTCTTCGGTGCTGCCGATGATATTGACATTATTCTCTTTATTGATTTGCTTCACTGAGGAGGCAGATAAAAGAGTGTTTGCAGTCTCACCCAAATGAATGATAGTCAATTTAGGTGCCGTGTATTGTTTCATGGCTATTAGAGAATGAGTTGATGAATGGGGTTTGACTTGCTCCTCACCTTTTTATTATTTTCTTCCCATTCTTGATATAGATTCCTGGGAGCAAGGGTTTGGTGTCGTCCACGGCTATTCCCTGGAGGGCATATGTTCGGTTGCAGTTGGTCGCCTATCTGTATTAATGGTTTTAACAGTTGCCTTTCGTCTTCGAATTTTATGGAATATTTGGCTTTTGTCGATACACTCGATGATTTTCGTATCCTGAAGAATGCGCGCATGTCGTACATCCGATTGCCTGAAGTTGAGGGCTTGTAGAGTCTATCACCGTCACCGAGGAATAGTTCACTGCCATCGGTTTGGAGCTTTTTGGGATCGTAAGTGCCAACAAACGACTACATTCTGTGGGACCTTTCACCGCTTGCGGGAGTTTCTCTGTGCAGACCACATTGGTAAAAGTTAGGTTCTTTACCATTTATGCAGGAGGATACAATCTGTTTTCACTTATCCACTAAGTGCTGCAGTGCCATGCCAATATATTTGTCCTTATGAAACATCTTGTCCTTGCGATTACTCCATTGGGCTAAATCACGTCCTATTGTTTCTATTTTTTCTTCTTCAGTTTTTGCATTCAATAACGTCTTATCCGTTTTTGAAAGATATGCAATAGTAGCTAAGAGTTCTAACATATAGTTAGAGTAAAATCCGCGCAGAAACTCTTTTGTTCGTTCAGCGATGCCAAGCCAACGCTGATTTTCTTTTTTTTGCAAATACTCACTAACCACATTTGCCGCATCGCCTGTAACCCAAAATTCATCAAAAGGCTTGTTGTTCATTGTTTCCATACCCATGATGTAGCTTCCGTTGAGATAATGCAACACATATTTTACCTTACCCGAATAAGGTCCATAATATCCTTTTTGAAATTGAAGACGAAAGGCATCCTTGGCTCCAAACTCTTGAAGAAAAAATGCAATTTTCTCTGCTGCGAACTCAGAAGGAGTACCATCTTCTAAAACCATATCACATAATACGCTAAGCAACATGGCGCGGGCAGGTGTGAGTTTGGCTTTCTCCTTTTTCATTCTGTCTATGATAAGTGCATTGGGTTCGTATATCATTATCTGACAATCTAAATCGTGCAGATATTCTTCTATCATACGTTTTACGTTATTCCAATCCAATCCTCCATTGCAACTTCCCAAAGCAGGTATAGCTATAGAAGCAACATCTCTGTCTATTATCTCCTGACGTAAATCTTGAAGTCCTGATGAAATATAAGAGTATTGAGAGGAGTTTCTCCAATGTTGCTTCGTTGGAAAATTGATAATAAGTCGTTTATTACCGTCCATCTCCCTTTCTTCAGTAATAAACATTTTTCCAATCACTACTTTTTGGTCTTTGCAGGCTTGACGATAAGACTTATAATTATTAGGGTACCGTTCCTTAAACTGCAAGGCGATACCCTTTCCCATTACACCTTGTGTGTTAACGGTATTAACCAATGCCTGTGCATGACTGTCAAAAAGATTTCCTGTGGTATAGCTTATCATTTGTTTAAAAATAATAGTTATTATTAATGATAATTTTCTCGTTGTCTATGCCAAAAGAAACAAGTTTATCATGGGCTGCTTTATCATATACAACATAGCCTGCAATCATTGTTGTTGGAATATTATTCTCAATTAACAATTCCGCTGACTTCAATCGTTTATATTCCCCACTATTATCTTCTCTAATAGACCAATATGTTCGATATACATTTTCGTAATGAACAAGTTCGTTAAGCTGATTTAATTTATCTATTTCATAGGTATGTGAACAAATATTTCGAGCATGCCCATCAGTAAAATACCCTTGAAATCCGCTTTTTATAATATCCGAAATTTTTAATACAAGGTATACCAAATTCGTGGCATCACATTTTTTTACTCCATTATATCCATGCTGGATAGTATATAACATTGGTGTTCGAGGCCCAAAATAAAAAGGTATATAATCGCCTATGCAACTTTCTGTATGAATGATATTCTGATTTCGTCGCACTTCTATTAAACTTTCGTCGCCAATAGAGATATAGCTATCATCTTTCTTTGTAGATTTAGCAGCATTCACAATTCCATTTTCAAGAATATATGGAATATTATCAATGTGAACTATCCTAAATGCGTATTTAATCTTATTATCAGACATTATTTATCAAATGCTTGCAGAAAACAGTCCTGCACGACTCTATACACATAAACACGCCTGTTACTCCCATAATACACCCGACAGCAACATAAACAGGACAAACTAACAGTTCGTCTAACATAGAGTTCTTATCTTGGTGGAGGATAATACCTGTCGTTTTATCTTCAAATGCGATGGCGTAATATGACTTGGTCGCGGTATGGCATCTGATTGTATTCTGAAAAAGCATATATTCCGTACATTTGTCTATCAGAGGTTAACGGCATCTACAGTCTGTCATCGTCGCCAAGAAACAATTCGGTGTCGTCTGTTTCTAACGCAATAGGACCTTACTGGGTAGTCTATTTTGCCACTCCTCCTTTTTACCACGCTTAGTAGACTGAGAGGATGTCCTCGACAGCTTCACGTATCTCGGTTATGTTCAGCATACAACAGTATGGCCTGTCAACGAAACTATACAAATCATGAGGCTACAAATCGAATACCAGTTCGGATTATGACAGCTTTTCAATTTTTTCTTTATTGATAGCCATCTGGAATTAATTAATCTTATCACTATCTAACTTGGAAGAAATCATTCCCAATCATCAAAGTCATCTTCGTCCAGAAACATAAGCCCTTTGGAACAAGCATTATGAGCATCATCTTCTTCGGTGCTGCCGATGATATTGACATTATTCTCTTTATTGATTTGCTTCACTGAGGAGGCAGATAAAAGAGTGCATGCAGCCTCATCCAAATGAATGATAGTCAGTGTAGGAGCCGTGTGTTGTTTCATGATTATTAGAGAATGAGTGAGTAAATAGGGGTTGTCTTACTTCTCACCTTTTTATTATCGTCTTCCCACCCATCACATACACACCTGCTGGCAAGTAATGGATGTCTGTTCCTACTTCTACACCTTGCAAATTGTAAATGTGCTGGTTGTGCGTTGAAGGATGTGAGTGCAGCAATTGTATTCCATTCACCGTTTCACTGCCACAATCAATGGCATAAGTAATCTGCTTGGCCGAAGAACTGGTTTGTTTGTTTATTTTAAAGTAGGCCCGCATGCCATACATTTCACTCTCCTCTTCGGATTTAGGTTTGGCAAGGTTGCCATTAGCCAACAAAAACAATTCGGAGCCATCAACACTTAAGTTAACAGGGTCGAATGTGCCAACGAAAGCATATTGCCCTGTTTCATCTTGAACTGTCTGCGGTTTCACATCTTGATAAACTACGTTTGAGAAAATAGGATTTTTGACCTTGACCACAGGCTTGATGAGATAAGGAACACCAGCCTCAATCACAACAGTATCCTTAAACTGCAGCACGTTGTTTTCAATCTTTTTAGTAAACTTTAGCAATGTGCAATTTCCCATTGCCTCTTTTAAAGCTTCCTTGCTCACATCAAACGGCAGACAGATGGTGTTCCAATGGTCTGATGCAAACGTGCGCTGCACTTGATATGAATATGTCTCTCCAGGTTTGATGTGTTGGGTTTGTAATTTTTGCTGACCGGATAAAACGGAGGCAACTTCTATAAAATATAAATATAGAGCTCCTTTTTCATAATTGTCTCCTTTCATTTCAACCGTAAGAGTTCCACTATTTATTTTACCCTTCGTGATATAAAAATTACTTAGATTATTATTTGAGTCTTTTTTCTTTTTCGTGTATTTACATGTATCACTTTTGTCTTTATCCGAACCGAGGGTCATTCTTACTTCGTAACCTCTCCCATTTCGTCTGTCTGCTATATCTGTGGACACTCTTACCAAATCCACATCCTTAAACGGTGTTGTGGTTGCTAAACAAATAATTTGAGATTTTTCTTCTTGTTTCCCCACATGCAGGCAATCCACATCGCTATCAGCAAGCACTCCATCTACTGTCAATTCCCATTGATGATTATAAAGTTTATCGGTAGGCTCAAATGTTGTCTGAGTTTGTTTTTTGCCATATTTATACACAAAATTATTGAATAACGTCTTAAAGTAGAACCTTTGTGCATGTGTTTCTACCTCTGCAAGAAATAACAGCATAAAACATAATAGCCAAAAATTTACATACGTTTTCATGAGTAAGGATTTGAATGAAAGTGTTCCTCTGTTATTAAGTAGATAAACGAATCAGTCTCGCTTAAAGATGTCGCGTGTATATACCTTCTCTTCCACATCATCCAACCAGCTGTCATAACGATTGGCAACAATGGCTTGCGACTCTTGCTTGAATGTTTCCAAATCATTCACTACCCTACTGCCAAAGAAGGTAGTACCGTCCTTGAGCGTAGGCTCGTAAACGATCACCTCTGCACCTTTGGCTTTGATGCGTTTCATCACGCCTTGAATGCTGCTCTGCCTAAAGTTGTCACTGTTGCTCTTCATCGTGAGGCGATAGATACCAATCACGCATTTTTTCTCTTTAGAGGTATCAAAGGCTCCCCGATTGAAATAATCGTAATAACCAGCTTTGTGCAAGACACGGTCAGCAATGAAGTCTTTACGGGTGCGATTGCTCTGAACAATAGCTTCTATCAGATTCTCGGGAACATCCTCGTAGTTGGCCAAAAGTTGTTTGGTGTCCTTAGGCAGACAATAACCTCCATAACCAAACGAGGGATTGTTGTAGAACGAACCAATGCGTGAATCAAGTCCTACCCCTTGGATAATGTCTTTGGTGGAGAGGTTTTTCATCTCAGCATAAGTATCCAGCTCGTTAAAGAAACTCACTCGAAGTGCTAAATAAGTATTGGCAAACAGCTTCACCGCCTCTGCCTCGGTGGTTCCCATGAAGAGCGTGTCGATATTTTCTTTTATTGCGCCTTGCTGTAGCAGCGTGGCAAAAGCGTGTGCTGCCTGTTCTAACTTTTCGTTACCCGCTGGCCGACCAATGATAATTCTGCTGGGATAGAGATTATCATAGAGAGCCTTGCTTTCACGCAAAAACTCAGGAGCAAAGAGGATGTTTCCACAACTGTATTTCTCACTGACGCTCGCAGTATACCCCACAGGCACTGTACTCTTGATAACCATGATGGCATGAGGATTTACCTTCATCACCAGCTCAATGACCTCTTCCACATGCGAGGTGTCGAAGAAGTTTTTCACGGGGTCGTAGTTGGTTGGTGTGGCAATCACCACAAAGTCAGCCTGCTTATACGCTGTCTCGCCATCAAGGGTAGCTTGCAGGTCAAGTTGTTTCTCGGCAAAGAACTTTTCTATGTATTCATCGCTGATGGGAGATTCCCGCCGGTTAATTTTGTCTACCTTCGCTTGCACCACGTCTACAGCCAACACATGATAATGTTGACTGAGCAACGTGGCGATGCTTAAGCCGACATAACCAGTACCCGCAACGGCGATGGTATATTTTTTGTTCATAGGATAGAATTATATTTCATTTGGTTTACCATTTACAAAAGTAACCTTAGCTCAAAGCCAACAATCTCTCTACTCACTCATTGAACAAGGGACATTTATTTCTTATCCCATCAAGTCCTATCTCCAAGGCAATGATATTACCATATATCACCTTTTGATAACCATTGATTATTTTGGATAGCCTGTGCAAAGGTGATGTATCACGCCCATTATTGATTTCTTCTGGGTTTGGATATTGTTCAAGGATGCGAGTTAGCTCGTTTCTATCAATGTAATCTTTATCAGAAAAGACATGATCAAAACTATCTATGTCATGAAATAGCAAGGACTCAAATTCGTGCAACTGAATGTAAGGTATGAAACGCCTATCATTGATATCACATGCCATTCCCTCGCATAAGCGATTTATTATCTCCTGCTTATCTTGCTTACACTGCACCTCCTCCCAAGCAGGAAAGTGATGCTTATCTGTTAAACCGTAATAATCAATGAACAAGGTAACAAAAGCGTTTTCTCTGAGATGATTTAATATCTGTTTTCTCAAATCTTCCCATTTAACGATTCCTCCCATTGACTTTTTTATGCGTGGGCAGTATACACTGATGTTCTGTTTGGACAATTCAGGCATCAACAGGGCTTTGCAGAACTCTTGTTCTGTCTGTCCCTCACATATTATAATCAGTCGTTTTACTGACATCCCGTATCAGGTATTAGGTTGGGCTCTGCTGATAATGCTAAGCTTCCACAATTCATCCAGTGTATATTCATCAACCCATTGGGAAAGTTGGTCTGCATCCAATCGCTCAAAATGACTCTCACCGTTTATCTGGTCCACGGTAACTACATCTTGTGGTTCAAAATTGGAAAGCAACTCTGTCGATTGTGTGGCTATTATCACCTGACATCCTTTTGCGGCAGCCGACTTAATGAGCCCAGCCAACTTACTAATGGCGGCAGGATGCAATCCTAACTCAGGCTCGTCAATGATGATTACTTGAGGTAAGGTTGGCTGAAGGAATAAAGTAGAAAGAGCGATAAAACGCATCGTGCCATCTGACAAATCATTAACACCATACACCATAGAGCTATACCGATCTTCCCATTGCAATCTCAAATCGCCTTTCGCATTAGGATGAAAAGAGAAATCACGAAAGTATGGCGCTATGCTCTGTACCGTTTTAACGATAAAATTATACTTTTGCAGATTATCATTTTTAATATGATACAAGAAAGCTGCTAAATTTTGACCTTTATCATATAAGCGGTAAATATCATTATGTATATTTGACCACTGTGTAAATGGCGAATGCTCGCTGGTATCGTGGAAATGGTACTTCTCTAAACCAGCCAAGTAATCCTTGATGAAATTTGCTCGCGGAACAGATGAATCATTAATCTTTGATTCGGTCTGAAAAGAAGATATGTCAATGGGATTATCCATATACGGATTGTTGGCATACCATAGTCCCTCCTTGGTAAATACAAACCCCTCTGTACCAGCTTTCAACTCAAAGGAATATCCATTTTTACCAAAATCAAGATGAGAATAAATCGTATCTGTTATCTTGCTTCCCTCAAACAAGAATTTATCCATTCCTCCATGCAAAGCCACATATTCTTTCAACCGTTGAAGATACATATTTTTCAACAGTTCAAAAAAAGACAACAAATTAGACTTTCCACTGCCATTTGCACCTATTAATATATTAATGGGTGACAATTTCAGCTTCAAATCCCTTATTGATTTATAGCCTTTAATCTCGATAGATTCCATGGTGTTAATTTTATAAAGGAATGGAGTAGAAACCAGATGGCATTCTATCCTTGCAGCGATTGCCTGTACCAGTCGTACAACTTCTGCACGCCCTGCTCTATTTCCACCTTGTGCGTCCAACCCAAAGAGTGCAGCTTTGACACATTGATGAGTTTGCGCGGAGTACCGTCGGGTTTGCTTTCATCCCACACAACGGTTCCTATAAAGCCAACAGTTCGTACAATGAGTTCGGAGAGTTGCTTGATGGTCAGTTCCTTTCCCGTACCTATATTAATATGACAGTTGCGTATCTCGCCAAGGGAGGGAATGGCACCGCCACGCCCCTCGCTATTGTTGCGATTTACCTCTCCATCGGTAGCAGTGCCGTAAAACACGCTCGAATATTTGTCTATGCCGATAATATCCTTAAAATCTACATTTAGAAGGATGTGTACCGAAGCATCCGCCATATCCTCACTCCAAAGGAACTCACGCAATGGCGAGCCTGTTCCCCAGAGTGTTACCTTATTGTCTTCGATGCCATAAAACTTCAATGCCTGCAAGATTCGTTCTTTACTGCACTCACCGTCAACATTGTCTTTTCCTATCTTTTCTGCCAAAGCTTTAACGGGATTAATCGCTCGCTTGTTCATATCCACCCGAATGGCTTCCCAGTCATCTTCGTGAATCAGTTTTGCCAAATATATCTTGCGCATCATGGCAGGCATCACATGACTGTTCTCCAAATGGAAGTTGTCGTTGGGTCCATATAGATTGGTGGGCATCACTGCAATATAGTTCGTGCCATATTGCAGGTTATAGCTCTCGCACATCTTCAGTCCTGCAATCTTGGCAATGGCATATTCTTCGTTGGTGTACTCTAAAGGCGAGGTCAACAACACATCCTCTTTCATGGGTTGTGGTGCATTCTTTGGATAGATGCAGGTAGAACCCAAGAAGAGTAACTTCTTCACACCATATTTATAAGCTGACGAAATCACGTTGCATTGCATCATCATGTTTTGCATGATGAAGTCGGCTCGGTACAGACTGTTCGCCATGATACCTCCCACAAAGGCAGCAGCTAACACCACCGCATCAGGACGTTCCGTCTTGAAAAAGTCGTCAACGGCCTGCTGATTAGTTAAATCTAATTCGCTATGGCTGCGCCCTATCAGTTGGCTGTATCCTCTTGCTTCAAGATTCTTCCATATCGCAGAACCCACTAAGCCGTGATGTCCAGCAATGTATATCTTAGATGTTTTTGATAATGCCATGATTAATGGATGGGGTTTAAGATTTCCTAGGGATACTAGGAGCACTAGGAATACTAGGGATACTAGGAATTCTAGGAAATCTAGGGAATTTAGAAATAAAAAAGCTATTCCTTATTATTTCACATTCTTCAAATCGAACTCTGTCATCTTCTTCACCAGTTCTTCGAAGCTGGTTTGGCGGGGATTCCAGCCTAACTGTTCTTTCGCCTTTGTCGGATCACCGAGCAATTGTTCAACATCTGCGGGACGGAAATATTTGGGATCCACCTCAACCAGCACCTTGCCCGTCGCCTTGTCAATGCCCTTTTCATTCATCCCTTTATCACGCCATTCAAGTTCGATGCCAGCATGATGGAATGCCAAGGTGGCGAAATCGCGCACACTATAATATTCACCTGTGGCAATGACGAAATCGTCAGGCTGCTCTTGCTGCAACATCAACCACATACATTGCACATAATCGGGCGCATAACCCCAGTCGCGTCGAGCATCCAAGTTACCTAAATACAGCTTGTCTTGCAACCCATGCGCTATACGTGCAGCTGCCAAGGTAATTTTGCGGGTCACAAAATTTTCGCCCCTCCGCTCACTCTCATGATTGAACAGAATGCCGTTGCAACAATACATACCGTAACTCTCGCGATAATTCTTCATAATCCAAAAGCCATACAACTTTGCCACAGCGTAAGGCGAACGTGGATAGAAGGGCGTAGTTTCTTTCTGTGGCACCTCTTGAACTTTTCCAAAAAGTTCGGAAGTACTGGCTTGATAGATGCGACAACTCTTTTCTAAGCCGCAAATACGCACTGCTTCCAACAGTCTGAGCACCCCTATGGCATCCGTATCTGCCGTATATTCGGGCACATCAAAACTCACTTTGACATGACTCTGTGCTGCAAGATTATAGATTTCGGTAGGTTTAATCTCACCAATGATACGAATGAGAGAGGACGAATCGGTCATGTCAGCCCAGTGCAAATTCACCAAGCGAGACTGTTTCATATCCCGCACCCATTCATCTAAATACAAATGTTCTATACGTCCTGTGTTGAAAGATGAACTACGGCGAAGAATACCATGTACATCATATCCCTTATCAATCAAAAACTCTGCAAGATAACTTCCATCTTGTCCAGTAATACCGGTAATAAGAGCCACTTTACGATTTGTCATAAATATAAAATTAAAACATGAATATTATAGGTGAGATTTCATCTCATGCTGAACTAAGTGAGCGATTCGGGATTTCAATAAACAGAAAGAAATAACTTGATAGCGAGAAAAACGTATCACTTATCGCACAAGAAAAAACCTGTATCTAAACATCAATACACCCATGAATGCTCCTCCAAAGGGGTTAGAAAAATAGAGACACCCTCCTCTCCTTGTCAGTCGTTACTAACAAGCGATATAAGGTATCATCTCCATTTTTCACCTCCACTGTAGGGTTGTTCAAGCCCGCAGAGCTTTCATTATGAAGTGTATTTGTTCAGTTTGCAAAGATAAATATTTTTATTTACAACGCAAACGTTTGTATCTGTTATTTCACACCAAAGAAACTGCAGATTTCGCCAAAGAAAGGGGGTTATTGTAAAGAATAATCTGTTTTTAGTTTCTGTTATAGCCATTATCCTTCAATGAAATCCAATCATAAAATAGCGCTGGTAAATTTGGTCATGCACTGCCTTGTTCAAAGAAAATAAATGCTGAATTTTCTTTACAAAGTGCCTCTCATAACTCGCATAAAAACAACCAACATCAAAGTTGGTCGCAAATACGCAAAAAATGAGCGACTTTTATAACACGTTGATATTGAATATATTACGCATAAAGAATTTATTTTCACTCCCTTTTTTACCGTTTTTTGTCGACTAAAGCATTAAGATAAGCCTGCAATTTGCATGCTTTAAGACGGCTGAAGCATGTGAATAATGCCTCTAATACATGTTTCCAAGCCTGCTAAGTTGATGTTTCAGCTTGAAAAGACGTTTATTTTGCTAAAATCAGCGTAATTTTATATATCGTTTGCCTATTAAATTTTTCTATTTTGAAGATTTTAGATGGCCGTTTTTTGGTAAAATTACAGGACAAA